>NZ_JABMCW010000510.1:0-2836 GCF_013179705.1 Pseudomonas sp. CM25
TGTCGATGGCCTGCTTGCCGAGGATGACCAGCTGCGGCTGCTCCTTGTCGACAACGGCTTTCAGCGCCTTGGCCACGGCCAGGGAGTTCAGTTCGTCAGCGGCTTCGACCAGGATGGCACGGTCGGCACCCAGGGCCAGGGCAGTACGCAGTTGCTCCTGAACGGCAGCCGGGCCCACCGATACCACCACGATTTCGCTGGCGATGCCTTGCTCCTTGAGGCGCACGGCTTGTTCCACGGCAATCTCGCAGAAGGGGTTCATGGCCATCTTCACGTTGGCCAGGTCGATACCGCTGTGGTCCGCCTTGACGCGCACCTTGACGTTGTAGTCGACGACTCGTTTGACACTTACCAGCACTTTCATAGGCTCTCCCTCGATCTGCGGGAGGCGGACAGCTGCCCACCTTGTAACGACAATAAGCGCGGCGGTGTGATTGCGGATCGTCCATTTCGACTAGCGTTTGCGCGGCGTACGCCTGCCAACGTCTCGAGCCGTGGCCGCCCGTGCGGCTTACAACCGAAGTGCCGGCACCGGGCCCAAGCCGGTGTTGCGCCCAAATCATCGCGCCACCTGCACCGGCCCAAAGCACCGGCAAGCCCGCGCCAAAGCAGCGTACCTGGTTGTCTGCGCGCTTCTGATAATCGCCTCCGACATCCAGTCCCCGTTTGGAGCGCGCCATGCACAAAAACAATAAGCACCTGCCGCCTCGTTTCCTCGCAGCCGCCATTGCCAGCCTTTCGGCCCTTGGCCTGAGCGGCGTTGCCGAAGCCGAGATCATGCTGTACGACAAGGACCAGACGACGTTCTCCACCGACGGCTACATCAACGCTTTCTATGTCAACAGCAAGGTCGACCGCGAGGGCGAGCAGTTCGATCGCCGCCAGTCGCGGGTGAAGATGGGCTTTTTACCCAACTACCTGGGCTTCAACATGGGCAAGCAGGTGGATGACCTGAAACTTGGCGCGCGTGCCTCGTTCTGGGTGACCATCAACGACAGCGAAACCAACGGTACCGACACCGCCATCGACGTGCGCCAGTTCTACGGCACCGTGGCCAACCCCGAGTGGGGCGAGGTGCTGATCGGCAAGGACTTCGGCCTGTTCGCCCGCTCCAACATCCTGCTCGACGAGCTGCTGGCAGGCTATGGCCAGGTCAGTGACACCCTGGGACTGGTGGACGGCGGCGGTGTGTCTTTCGGCAACATCGGCAGCGGCTACCCGTACCCGTTCCCAACCTCGCAGATCACCTACCGCACGCCGGTGATGGATGGGCTGCGGGTGGCGGTGGGCATCATGGACCCGGTGGACACCAACGACAGCAGCCCGACCGGCAAGGCCTACCAGGAAAACCCGCGTACCGAGAGCGAAATCACCTACCAGTTCGACCTGGGCGGGGCGCAGGTCTACAGCTGGGTCAACGGCAGCTACCAGACCTCCGACAATACCGACCCGACCGTGCAGTCGGTGACCTCGAAAGGGGTCGGTTATGGCGTGCAGGCGAAGATGGGCGGGTTGTCGCTGACCGGTTCGGGGTTTCAGGCCAAGGGCATCAACCCGTTCTTCACCAACAATGCCGGTGAACCGGTGTTGCGCAATGTCGACAGTGACGGCTACCTGTTGCAGGGGTCGTACAAGGTTGGCAAGAACCGCGTGGCGCTGTCCTATGGCAAGACCAAGGACGATGGCAACGGCGCGGTGGGCAGTGGTGCCGACTACGAGACCCGCGGGGTGGCGTTGTTCCATGACGTCAACGACAACCTCAAGCTGGTCGCGGAGTACAACCAGTTTTCCATCGACGGGCATGACACTAGCGCGCAGAACGAAGACACCGACACCTTTGCGGTGGGGGCGGTGCTGACCTGGTGAGCCGTGGCGGGGGGGCAGGGCCGTGCACAGGTCGGCGAAATCAGGACCATGGAACTGGCCACCCGCTACCCAAGTAGCATTCGCCGCCCATACCCGCCTTCGTACACTGACCTTTCAGCCACCCCGCGCCGGAGACCCCCATGCAGCAGGCTCACAATGACGGCGTGGTCAGTGCCATGTCCCAGGCCAGCGACGCGCGGCTGGCAGCCCAGGAGCTGGCGCGGCAGCTGCTGCACCCGCACCTGGGCTTCGTGCTGTTTTTCTGCTCTGCCGAATATGACTTGCGCGAGCTTGCCGAGGCCCTGGAGCAGGGGTTCGGCGGCATCCGCCTGGTCGGTTGCACCAGCGCCGGCGAGATCACCCCGCTGGGCTATGGGCGTAATTGCGTGACGGCGGTGGGCTTCGATCATCGGCACTTTTCCATCGCCACCGGGCTGATCGATGAAATGGAGCGCTTCAGCCTGATCGACGCGCAGCAGATGGTCGAACGCCTGGTTGGCACCTGCCGCAGCAATACCCTGGCACCGATCAAGGGCCACACCTTTGCCCTGACCCTGCTCGACGGCTTGTCCAGCCGCGAGGAAATGGTGCTTGCCGCGCTCAGCGCGGCACTGGGGGACATCCCGCATTTCGGCGGCTCGGCCGGCGACGACAACTACCTCACCCGCACCCACGTGTATTTCGGCGGCGCGTTTCACCACGGCGCGGCAGTGGTGGTGCTGGTCAATACCTGGCTCGACTTCGAAGTGTTCACCACGCACCACATCCTGCCGCGTCACGAAAAGCTGGTGGTCACCGGCGCCGACAGTGCCCAGCGCCGGGTTTTCGAACTGAATGCCGAGCCCGCTGCCGAGGAATACGCCCGCCACATCGGTGTGCCGGTGCATGCGCTTGATTACCGGGTGTTCGCCGCCCACCCGCTGGCCGTGCGCATACACGACCAGTACTACGTGCGGGCAATCCAGCAGGT
>NZ_JABMCW010000511.1:0-2826 GCF_013179705.1 Pseudomonas sp. CM25
TCGATGCCATGTTGTCGGCCTGGTTGCCGGTGACTCACGGCGAGTACTGGACCAAGAACAAGGACAACGTGGTCGACTACGGCCCCAACTTCAAGGACGCCAAGATCGGCTTGATCGTCCCCGAGTACGTCAAGGCGGTGAGCATCGCCGACCTCAAGACCGACAACAGCTTCAAGCAGAAGATCGTCGGCATCGACGCCGGCTCCGGGGTCATGCTCAAGACCGACCAGGCCATCAAGGACTACGACCTGACCGGTTACAAGCTGCAGGCCAGCTCTGGCGCGGCGATGACTGCAGAGCTGGGACGTGCCTATGCCAAGCAGCAGTCGATCGCGGTGACCGGTTGGGTGCCGCACTGGATGTTTGCCAAGTGGAAGCTGAAGTTCCTCGAAGACCCGAAAGGCGTGTATGGCGCGGCCGAAACCGTGAACAGCATCGGCAGCAAGGAACTGGCGACCAAGGCGCCGGAAGTGGCGGAGTTCCTGAAGAAATTCAACTGGCAGTCGAAAGACGAGATTGGCGAAGTGATGCTGGCGATTCAGGAAGGCGCCAAGCCTGAAGCGGCGGCCAAGGACTGGGTGGCCAAGCACCCTGATCGCGTCAAGGAGTGGACTGGCAAGTAACTACCTGCAAGGGCCAGTTTGCTTCTTCGCGGGCTCGCCCGCTCCCACACGGATATCACTGTCCTCAGGCCTCGTGATACCCCTGTGGGAGCGGGCATGCCCGCGAAAGGGCCGTCAGTTTGTTACGCAATTGGTAAAACACCGTTGCATCTAAGACTAAGGTCGTCTGGTTGGCGTCCAGCAGCCGCATAAAGTAAGGGTGTGGGTTTCATCCCCTATCTGTGCTGCTAGGACAAAAACAATGAACGACAGCATTTACCTCTCGATACAAAACAGCCCCCGCTTCAAGGAGCTGGTCACCAAACGCGAACGGTTCGCCTGGATCCTCTCGGCGATCATGCTCGGCCTGTACTGCGCCTTCATCCTCCTGATTGCCTACGGTCCTCATATCCTGGGCGCCAAGCTCAGCCCTGAGTCGTCGATTACCTGGGGTATCCCCCTGGGTGTTGGCCTGATCATTTCGGCATTCGTCCTGACCGCCATCTACGTGCGCCGCGCCAACGGCGAGTTCGATGAGCTGAACAAGGCCATCCTGAAGGAGGCGCAACAATGATCCGCCATGCCAAAACCTTGGCCGTACTGGCCTGCGGAGCCTTCGCACCCGCCGTGTGGGCCGCCGATGCCCTGACCGGCGAGGTGCAGAAACAACCGCTGAACGTTTCGGCGATCGCCATGTTCGTGGCCTTTGTCGCCTTCACCCTTGGCATCACCTACTGGGCCTCCAAACGCAACAAGTCTGCCGCTGACTACTATGCCGCCGGCGGCAAGATCACCGGTTTCCAGAACGGCCTGGCGATTGCCGGCGACTACATGTCGGCCGCCTCGTTCCTGGGCATTTCCGCGTTGGTGTTCACCTCTGGCTACGACGGCCTGATCTACTCCATCGGCTTCCTGGTCGGCTGGCCGATCATCCTGTTCCTGATCGCCGAACGCCTGCGCAACCTGGGCAAGTACACCTTTGCCGACGTCGCCTCTTACCGCCTCGGGCAAAAGGAGATCCGTACCCTGTCGGCCTCCGGTTCGCTGGTGGTGGTGGCGTTCTACCTGATCGCGCAGATGGTGGGTGCCGGCAAGCTGATCGAGCTGCTGTTCGGCCTGGACTACCACGTGGCGGTGATCCTGGTGGGTATCCTGATGTGCCTGTACGTGCTGTTTGGCGGCATGCTGGCCACCACCTGGGTACAGATCATCAAGGCCGTGCTGTTGCTGTCCGGTGCCAGCTTCATGGCGCTGATGGTGATGAAACACGTGAACTTCGACTTCAACACCCTGTTCTCCGAAGCGATCAAGGTGCATGCCAAGGGTGAAGCGATCATGAGCCCAGGCGGCCTGGTCAAGGACCCGATCTCGGCCTTCTCGCTGGGCCTGGCGCTGATGTTCGGTACCGCCGGCCTGCCACACATCCTGATGCGCTTCTTCACCGTCAGTGACGCCAAGGAAGCCCGCAAGAGCGTGCTGTATGCCACCGGCTTCATCGGCTACTTCTACATCCTTACCTTCATCATCGGCTTTGGCGCAATCCTGCTGGTCAGCACCAACCCGGACTTCAAGGACGCCGCCGGCGCCCTGCTGGGTGGCAACAACATGGCAGCGGTGCACCTGGCCAACGCGGTGGGTGGCAGCGTGTTCCTCGGCTTCATCTCGGCCGTGGCCTTCGCCACCATCCTGGCGGTGGTTGCCGGCCTGACCCTGGCAGGCGCCTCGGCGGTGTCCCACGACCTGTATGCCAGCGTCTGGCGCAAGGGCAAGGCCAACGACAAGGATGAGATCCGCGTCTCGAAGATCACCACCATCGCCCTGGGCGTGCTGGCGATCGGCCTGGGTATCCTGTTCGAGAAGCAGAACATCGCCTTCATGGTCGGCCTGGCATTCTCGATTGCTGCCAGCTGCAACTTCCCGGTGCTGCTGCTTTCGATGTACTGGAAGAAGCTGACCACCCGCGGCGCGATGATCGGCGGCTGGCTGGGCCTGGTAAGCGCGGTGACCCTGATGATTCTCGGGCCTACTAT
Source organism: Pseudomonas sp. CM25 (assembly GCF_013179705.1). Taxonomy (NCBI): domain Bacteria; kingdom Pseudomonadati; phylum Pseudomonadota; class Gammaproteobacteria; order Pseudomonadales; family Pseudomonadaceae; genus Pseudomonas; species Pseudomonas sp. CM25. The sequence continues at coordinate 2,633 of NZ_JABMCW010000511.1, forward strand.
CTGGGTACAGATCCTCGGCCATGAAAAGCCGATCTACCCGTACGAGTACCCGGCGCTGTTCTCGATGGCCATCGCCTTCGCCAGCATCTGGTTCTTCTCGGTCACCGACAAGTCCAAGGCGGCTGATGACGAACGGGCGCTGTTCTACCCGCAATTCGTGCGGTCGCAGACTGGCCTGGGCGCTTCGGGGGCTG
>NZ_JABMCW010000512.1:0-2822 GCF_013179705.1 Pseudomonas sp. CM25
GCCGGGGTAACCGCGCTGCTGGCCGATGCCGTGGGCTTTGCCGTGCTGATGCTGATCGACATCCCGGTCATCCAGGACCTGGCGATTACTGCCAGCATTGGTGTGGCGGTGCTGATCTTCACGTCGTTGTTGCTGATGCCGGTGGCACTGTCCTATGTCGGTGTGGGCAGCACGGCTGCCGAGCGAGCTTTGGCTATCGATGCGCGCTGGGCCCTGCGCGGGGAAGGGCGCTTGCAAAGTGGCGGCGCACCTCGGCGAGTCAATCCATGGGCGCTGCTTGAGCGCTTCACCGAGCGCAAATGGGCCAGCGCCGCTCTGCTGGTTGCCCTGGCGCTGGCGGCGCTGGGCACCTGGGGCAGCCTGCAACTGAAAATTGGCGACCTCGACAGCGGCGCCCCCGAGCTGCGGGCAAACTCACGCTACAACCTCGACAACGCCTTCATTACCGAACACTACGCGCTGTCCAGCGACACCTTCGCGGTCATGGTAAAGACCGCTGCAGAAGGCTGCCTGCAATACCGCACCCTGCTGCTCGCCGACCGCCTGGCGTGGGAGCTGCAACAGCTGCCGGGTGTACAGACCACCGTGTCGCTGGCCAATGCCGTGCGCCAGATCACCGCTGGCACCTACGAAGGCAACCCCCGCCTGAACAGCCTGCAACGCAACCAGGACGTGCTCAACTACGCGGCCCAGCAGGCCTCGGTCAACGCCCCGGAACTGTTCAACAACGACTGCTCGCTGATGCCGGTGATCGCCTACCTCAAGGATCACCGCGCCGACACCCTGGCGCAGGTGGCCGCAGCGGCCGAACGCTTTGCCGCCGCCAACAGCGGTGACGGGCAACAGTTCTTGCTGGCCGCCGGCAGTGCCGGTATCGAAGCCGCCACCAACGAGGTGGTCCGCGAGGCCAACCATCGCATGCTGTTGCTGGTGTACCTGGCGGTCACACTGTTCTGCCTGCTCACCTTCCGCAGTTGGCGCGCCACGTTGGTGGCGATATTGCCGCTCATGTTGACCTCGGTGCTGTGCGAGGCGCTGATGGTGGCCATGGGCATTGGCGTCAAGGTCGCCACCCTGCCAGTGATCGCACTGGGGGTGGGGATTGGCGTTGACTACGCGTTGTACCTGCTGAGCGTGCAACTGCACTACCAGCGCGCCGGCTTGAGCCTGGCCCAGGCCTACCAGAAGGCCTTGGCTTTCACCGGCCGGGTGGTGGGACTGGTCGGCATTACCCTGGCGGTGGGCGTGGTCGGCTGGGCCTGGTCGCCGATCAAGTTCCAGGCCGACATGGGCCTGCTGCTGACCTTCATGTTCCTGTGGAACATGCTCGGCGCGCTGGTGCTGATACCGGCGCTGTCGCACTTCCTCCTGCGCGGCCAGGGTGCCCCGGCGCCTGCCGAAGCCCAGGCCGCAACGCTTTCGCCAACCCCAAAAACCGAGTGTTCGCCTCATGTCTGATTACCTTCCGCCGCTGCGCGACATGGCTTTCCTGTTCAACGAAGTGTTCGACATCCCGGCCTGGTGGGCGCAAACGCCTGCGCTGGTCGAGCAGGTCGATGCTGACACCGCCCGGGCCGTGCTGGAACAGGCAGGCAAGCTGATTGCACAAAGGGTGGCGCCGCTCAACCGCAGCGGCGATGAGCAAGGCTGCCGCTGGGAAGCCGGCCAGGTTCATACCCCCGACGGCTTCGTCGACGCCTACCGGGCATTTGCCGATGACGGCTGGGTGGGCGTAGCCGGGGCTGCGGAGTACGGCGGCATGGGGATGCCGAAGGTTATCGCTGCGCAGCTCGAAGAAATGCTCAACGCGGCCAACTTGTCGTTCGGCCTCTATCCGATGCTCACTGCCGGCGCTTGTCTGGCGCTGCTCAATCACGCCAGCGAGCCCTTGAAGGCCCTGTATCTGCCACCTATGTACCAAGGCCGCTGGGCTGGCTCGATGTGCCTCACCGAGCCCCATGCCGGCACCGACCTTGGTCTGCTCCGCACCCGCGCCGAGCCAGGCACCGATGGCAGCTACTGCATCAGCGGTACCAAGATGTTCATCACCGGCGGCGAGCAGGACCTGACCGAGAACATCATTCACCTGGTGCTGGCGCGGCTGCCGGATGCGCCGGCAGGGCCGAAGGGCATCTCGCTGTTCCTGGTGCCCAAGGTGCTGGTCGACACAGAGGGCGCTCTGGGTGAGGCCAATGCAGTGAGCTGCGGTTCGATCGAGCACAAGATGGGCATCAAGGCCTCGGCCACCTGCGTGATGAACTTCGACGGCGCCGTCGGTTACCTGGTGGGCGAGCCGAACAAGGGCCTCAATGCCATGTTCACCATGATGAACTACGAGCGCCTGGGCGTGGGTATTCAGGGCCTGGCGTTGGGCGAGCGATCTTACCAGGGCGCCCTTGCCTATGCCCGCGACCGCCTGCAGGGCCGGGCTGCGACGGGGGCCGAGGCGCCGGCGCAAAGCGCCGACCCGATCATCGTCCACGCGGATGTGCGGCGCATGTTGCTGACCATGAAAGCACTGAACGAAGGCGGGCGGGCGTTTTCCACCTACGTCGCGTTGCAGCTTGACCTGGCCAGGTACAGTGAAGACCCAGGCACTCGCGCTCGGGCCGAGGCCAAGGTCGCGTTGCTCACGCCGGTGGCCAAGGCCTTCATGACCGACATGGGGCTGGAAACCACCGTGCACGGCCAGCAGGTACTCGGTGGCCACGGCTATATCCGCGAATGGGGTCAGGAGCAATTGATTCGCGACTGCCGTATCACCCAGATCTACGAAGGCACCAATGGCATCCAGGCGCTCGACCTGGTGGGGCGCAAACTGT
>NZ_JABMCW010000513.1:0-2803 GCF_013179705.1 Pseudomonas sp. CM25
GGCATGCTTTCGGCCATCCGCGCAGAAGGCCAGGCCATCCTCATCGAGGACATCAAGCCGCCCGCGCCAGAAATCAAGGCCGGCGCACTCAAAGCCTACCGCAGCATGCAGGAGTTCCTGGCCGACTTGAGCGAGTGCGTACCCGACCTGGGCATGCCAGCGCTGAGCGAACCCTTCCCGGCTTCGTTGAACCAGTTCCGCGTGGGCATTCATGGCTTCGGAGCCATCGGCGGCGGTTACCTGACGCAAGTATTCTCCCATTGGGACGGCTATACCCGGCCTTGCGAAATCATCGCCGCCAGCCGCTCGCGCATGCTGCGCGAGAGCGTCAGCGCATTTGGCCGCTACAGCGTGCGCTACGGTGCGACTTCGTTCGACCAGACCATCGACAACGTGCGCATGATCGACATGGACGATGATGCTGCCGTGATCGACATGTACAACGCTGCCGAAATCATCGGCCTGAGCCTGCCCGAACAGGCCATCCGCAGCCAGGCCAGGGTGATTGCCCAGGGCCTGCTGCAACGCTTTGAACGCCGTGGCCGCGAACTGACCCTGATGATCGTGCTGAACAAGGTAGGCGGCGGCGCCTTTGTGCGCCGGCACGTTGAAGCTGAACTGGCGTTGCTGTGCCCTCCGGCAATCAGCGAGCAGGTCTTGCAGAAGACCCATTTTGCCGAAACTGTGGTCAGCCGCATTGTCTCCAAACTGGGCAACGACGCGTTGGTGCGACAACTGCGCATCAAGTCGCAGATGTTCAGGAACAGCCTGGAAGACGAACCTGCCGTCACCCGCAAGCCCGCTGCGGCCCTGCCTGAATACGAACGGCTGATTGGCCATTTCAGGCCCTTTGCCCAGCCCAGCAGTGCGATGAACCAGCTGCATCTGATCCTGTTCAACAGCGAACCCGACATGCCGCTGTATGTAGAGCACGGGAGCGAGCTGCTCGAACGCCTGCGCCAGGTGACGACAGTGCCTGACATCACCCAGATCCAGGTCATCAAGAACCGTCTGTGGAACGGCCCGCATGCCATCGTTGCCTGGTATGCAAGCCTGCTGGGCCACGACTCGGTAGGCCAGGGTATGGGTGATGCACGCGTCAGCGAACTGGCCGAACGCCTGATCCGCCAGGAAGTCGGGCCCGCACTGGTGGCGCAATACCCGCAGATGGCGCAGGTGGTGGACCGTTTTGCCAACACTTTCCTGGAGCGCTGTACAACCTCGTTCAAAGACCCTTGTGCCCGGGTGGGGCGCGACCCGTTGCGCAAGCTTCAACGCAACGAACGCATCTTCAGCAGCATCGACCTAGCACGCAAGCACGCCATTGAAACCCCGGCACTGACCCTGGGTGCGGCGCTGGCCATTCATCATGCACTACGCTGCAAAGATGCAAGAAACCTGGAGGCTCAGGCGATCAGGCAGGTGTATGCGGACAACGATGGCAGTGTCGAGGCCGTGCTGACCCATGCTGGCAGCCACCACGGCAAGCGTTTCCCAGGGCTGGACCCGATCAGCGACGCGCAACTGATCAGCGCCATTGCCACGGCCTTCCGGCAGTACCCGCAGGAGGCTGCAACGAGCAGGCGAGACGACCTTTGCGTAGGTGCATGACCTATTGATGTAGCGGACAGGCTCTGGTGCCTGCCAGATAATGTTTATACAGGCTTCACCGGGGCTGCTTTGCAGCCCGGGTCAAGCACTGCCATCAAGCAACAATGCCGCGAGTTTCGCCAGCTCGAACCGACCAACCGGATCAACACCGTCTTCCATCATCCAGGTTGCCGACAACCCTGCCCACGCCAACGCCCATTGCATCAGTCTTTGCCGATCGATATGGGCAGCCTCGCAGATGATCCCGACTTGCTCTTCCGGGCTATGGGAGACTTTCAGCATGGCCGGTATATCGCCATGGCGAACAGGTAACAATTGGCCATTGAGCGATGCGAAGGGATCACCGTCGATGGTCAGCGCCCATACCTTCAAGTACCGATCAAATACTGAGTCGTTCAATTTTGCGTTTTCGCCCCTGTCAGTTCTGGTTTCCCACAATTGCCGCAATCAGCACCTGAACTTCACAAAAACAAGCTCAGGGTCGCCCTCATCCAGGTTTTCAACCTGGCCACTGCCGATGAAACCGAGTTTGCCGAGCAGCGCCTGCATTGGCAGGTTCGACGCGTTGGTCGAGGTGAACAGCTTGGCGCCGAGCGACCGGGATTCCAGTTCACGAACGATGGCTGCCCCTACGCCACGGCGACGTGCCGAACCCAGTACCACAACCAGCGGGATGAATTCCTGCCCGAAAAATGAGTGGTCCAGTACGCCGTAGCCCAACAGCAGCTCAGTATCGTCAGCATCCGTTGCCACCCAGCACTGGCCGCAAGCTACCGCACGGGCAATGAACTCCCGTCGGCTTTCTTCGCGCTGCGCGATGACATCAAGATCAAAAAGCGCATCAAGGTCGGCTTGCCAGGCAAGCCGCACAGGTGATTCGAGAACCATTGCTTCACCGTATAGACAGGTCAGGGAAAAACCCGATCAATCGTGTCACGATTGACAAGGTTCAGTGCACTGGAAAGTAGCCTTTTTTGATCGGTCCAGCGGACTATCAGGCAGCTGCGGTTCTATGGCTTTTCCTAGGTAAATTATTTTCAATCAGACGACCAGAAACTGTGCCGTAGGTAAGAGTTTCGCTGCACAGAAATATATCAATTAACTCGACAACATAAGCTCCAGACAACTTGTAGGAAAAATCTGAATTTCTTTTCAGGCCACTTGATCGCCTTTGGCTGGTGTTAGGTTTTTA
>NZ_JABMCW010000514.1:0-2790 GCF_013179705.1 Pseudomonas sp. CM25
AGTGAGCGCCCGGCCTGGCAGGTGACTGCAGTTGACCGGGTAGAGGAGGCTGCTGCCCTGGCCGAGCGCAACCGCAAACGCCTTGGCCTGGCGAATGCCGAGGTGCGGGTGAGCCACTGGTTCGACAGCCTGGCCGCTGAGCGTTTCGACCTGATTGTCAGCAACCCGCCCTACATCGCCGCTGCAGACCCGCACCTGGTGGCGGGCGATGTGCGCTTCGAGCCCAGCAGCGCGCTGGTGGCCGGCGCCGATGGCCTTGACGACCTGCGCGTGATTGCTGCGCAGGCCCCCGGGCACCTGTTGCCGGGGGGCTGGTTGCTGCTGGAACATGGCTACGATCAGGCAGCGGCGGTACGCGCCTTGCTGGTTGAACAAGGCTTTATCGAGGTGGCCAGCCGCACCGACCTGGGCGGCCATGAACGCATTACACTGGGGCGCCTGCCATGCTGAGTGATGAAGAGCTGCTGCGTTACAGCCGGCAGGTACTGCTGGCCCAGATCGACATCGACGGCCAGTTGCGCCTCAAGCAGAGCAAGGCGTTGATCGTCGGGCTGGGCGGGCTGGGTTCACCGGTAGCCTTGTACCTGGCTGCTGCCGGGGTAGGCGAGCTGCACCTTGCCGACTTTGACACGGTCGACCTGACCAACCTGCAACGCCAGGTGATCCACGACAGTGCCAGCGTTGGCATGAGCAAGGTCGACTCGGCCTTGCAGCGCCTGCAGGCGATCAACCCGGAAATCAGCCTGGTTCCGCACCGGCATGCACTGGACCAGGACTCGCTGGCGGCGGCGGTGGCGGCGGTCGACCTGGTGCTGGACTGTTCCGACAATTTCTCTACCCGCGAGGCGGTCAACGCCGCCTGTGTGGCCGGCGGCAAACCGCTGGTCAGCGGTGCAGCAATCCGCCTGGAAGGGCAGCTGTCGGTATTCGACCCACGGCGTGACTACAGCCCGTGCTACCACTGCCTGTACGGGCATGGCAGCGAGGACGAACTGACCTGTAGCGAAGCGGGCGTGATCGGCCCGCTGGTGGGCCTGGTCGGCAGCCTGCAGGCGCTGGAGGCAATGAAGCTGTTGGCCGGCTTCGGTGAACCGCTGGTCGGCCGCCTGCTGCTGATCGATGCGCTCGGTACCCGTATTCGCGAATTGCGGGTCAAGCGTGACCCGGCCTGTGCGGTGTGCGGCAAACGCGATGGCTGAGCGCTCGGCGCCGGTGGGTGTGATGGACTCGGGGGTAGGCGGCTTGTCGGTGCTCGCCGAGATCCAGCGCCTGCTGCCCAACGAGACGCTGCTGTACGTGGCTGATTGCGGCCACGTCCCCTATGGCGAGAAGTCGCCAGGCTATATCCGTGAACGCTGCCGGCATATTGCTGCGTTCTTCCATGAGCAGGGTGCCAAGGCCATGGTGCTGGCCTGCAACACTGCCACGGTGGCGGCGGTGACCGATTTGCGCGCGTTGTACCCGGTGTGGCCGCTGGTGGGCATGGAGCCTGCGGTAAAGCCTGCGGCGGCTGCCACCCGCTCTGGCGTGGTGGGGGTGCTGGCTACCACCGGCACCCTGCAGAGCGCCAAGTTCGCCGCCTTGCTCGACCGCTTCGCCAGCGACGTGCAGGTGATCACCCAGCCTTGCCCGGGGCTGGTCGAGCTGATCGAGACCGGCGACCTGGCCAGCCCGGCATTGCGCCAGATGCTGCTGGGCTACGTGCAGCCGCTGCTGGCTGCAGGTTGCGACACGCTGATCCTCGGCTGCACCCATTATCCCTTCCTGCGCCCGTTGCTGGCCGGCATGGTGCCTGCGGATGTGGCCGTCATCGACACCGGCGCTGCGGTGGCGCGGCAGCTGCACCGGCTGCTGGGCGCGAGTGATTTGCTGGCCGAAGGCCCGGCCCGCGATACCCGCTTCTGGACCAGCGCCGATCCGCAATCTCTCAGAAATATCCTACCTGTGCTGTGGCATAAGGCCGACGATGTGCAAAGCTTTCCGTTGTGAAAAAAACGTGAAAAACAGCTGAACTATCGTTCTACTTCTGCTTTCTACCGCTTGCCTGACATGAGGCGGACACTAATAACAGCATCAGGAAGAAGGATGTTTCTCATGAAGAAACTGCTGGGCTTGGCGGCGGCTGCCGCTTTTGTTTTGGGGCAGGCAGCATCGGCGCAGGCCGCCGATGTGTCGTTCTCGGCGGGGCAGACCGGTGACTCGACCATGGTTTACCGGCTGGGGCTGCAATCGAACTGGGATGCCAGCTGGTGGCAGACCAGCGTCGGTCGGCTGACCGGCTACTGGGATGGCGCGTACACCTATTGGGATGGCGACGAGACGGCGAGCAACCACAGCCTGTCGTTCGCACCGGTGTTCGTCTACGAGTTTGCCGGGGAATCGGTGAAGCCCTATATCGAGGCAGGGATCGGGGTTGCGGCGTTCTCCAGTACCGAGCTGGAAAGCAACGAGCTGGGCTCGTCGTTCCAGTTCGAAGACCGCATCGGCTTTGGTTTGCGCTTTGCCGGGGGGCACGAGATCGGGGTTCGGGCGATTCACTATTCCAACGCGGGTATCAAAGAACCTAACGATGGGGTGGAGAGCTACAGCCTGCATTACCGCATGGCGCTCTGATTTCTCCCGTATCGTCTCCTTCGCGGGCTTGCCCGCGAAGGAGACGACGCCTATTTCCGCTATCGGCGCGAAAGGGGCCACAAGCTAGTAAGGTCCAGGGTTTCCAGCACCAGCTCTGGTTCAGCCTGCGGCCAGCGCTGCAGCAGAACATCTGCCGCACTGTGCGGTGTCCATTCC
>NZ_JABMCW010000515.1:0-2790 GCF_013179705.1 Pseudomonas sp. CM25
TGCTCCATGCTGCGGCGCAGAGCCTTTGGCGGCGGTGGAAGTGCCCTGCAGCGCCCAGTGTTTCAAAGCCCAAAGGACACCCATGCCCACGCCACCGGCCAGGGCCGCGCCCAGTCTTCAGGAATGCCAGCACCCAGGTACATGGCCACCAGCACGGACAGGTTCCAGCCGAAGCACATGGTGATGGCCGTGCCGGCTTGGTAGGGTAGGCATCGCCGCATGGCGTTTGCCCGGCGCCGAGGGCAACCAGAAGGTTGCCGCTGTGGAAGAGGCGTTGCTGCAACTGGCTTGAGCCGTTGCCGGGGAAAACCGTAGGCAAATAGCGCGTTGGGGCTATTCCGGTGGCGGCACGTCGGGCATATGCTTGCCCGTCAAAGGCATGATGTTGCCGTCTGCGGCAATTGCCATCATCGTCGGCAGCCCCTATGAAACGGGGCGCAGTTGCTGGGCATCAGGGAGAGCGTCCATGAATCAGGAAACCAGGCCGGCACCTGCCGGCTTCAGTGAACAGCAGCTGCACACCTTGTTCGAATTGATCAGTGATGGCATCTGGGACTGGAATGCCAACACCGGCTATGTCTACCGCAACCCAGGCTGGTACGCCATGCTCGGGTACCCCAGCCATTCCATGGACAACTCGGTCCTCACCTGGGAAAACGTCATTCACCCAGAGGACTACCCGCGGGTAATGGCGCATTTCGAAGCGTATATCCAGCAGCGCAACGAACATTACCTGGTCGAGTACCGCTGCCGGTGCCGCGATGGCAGCTACCTGTGGATCGAAGACAGCGGCTACATCATCGCCCGCAACGAGGACGGCTCGGTCGCGCGCATGCTGGGTGCCCACCGCAACATCGATGCCGGCAAGCGCCTGGTGGCGCAGCTGGAGCAGAAGAATAAGTCGCTGGAGTGCCAGGTGGCCGAACGCACCCGTGAGTTGTCCTGGGTGAACCAGCAGCTGCAGCGGCAACTGGACGAAAACCGCGAACTGGCCGAGCGCGATGCACTGACCCGCATTGCCAACCGTTATCGGCTGGAAAAGGCTTTGCAGCGGGAATGCGAGCGAGCCCAGCGCTTTCGCCAGCCATTGTCGCTGATCGCCATGGATCTGGATGATTTCAAGCCGATCAACGATTGTTACGGCCACGCTCGCGGCGACGCGGCGCTGGTACGGGTGGCCGAGAACTTGCGCACATGCCTGCGCGATATGGACCTGTTGGCCCGCTGGGGCGGTGACGAGTTCGTCATTGTGCTGCCGCAGACCACGCTGGGGGAGGCATTGGATGTGGCAGTGCGCTTGCGCCGGGTAATGGAGCAGGTGGAGCCGGTGGGGGATTGTCGGTTGACCATGAGTTATGGCGTGGTGCAGTGGCAGGAAGGGGAGGACCAGCAGGCGCTGCTGGCGCGTGCCGACCAAGCGCTTTACCGGGCCAAGGGGGCCGGGAAGAACGCCATAGGTCAGTGAGTTGGTTTATGGTTTTAGGATATCGCATCAGGGCTGACAGGTGCTTGCCGCGAGAGGTGCAGCGCCTGTGGCAAGCACCTATCAGCCCAGACGATCCATGTGGCCTCCCGCCATCACCCCTACCCCAGACAAAAAAACACCCGCAACGCCTCACGGCGCAGCGGGTAAAATCGGCCTGGGCCGCTTCAGTGTCAGATATGCAGGGCGTGGCCCAGCGCGCGCAGCGCCGCTTCCTGTACCGCTTCACCCAGCGTCGGGTGCGCATGGATGGTGCCGGCCACGTCTTCCAAGCATGCGCCCATTTCCAGCGACTGGGCAAATGCCGTGGACAGCTCGGAAACCGCCACGCCCACCGCCTGCCAACCCAGGATCAGGTGGTTGTCGCGGCGCGCCACCACGCGCACGAAACCGCTTTTCGCTTCCAGGCTCATGGCCCGGCCGTTGGCGGCGAACGGGAACTGCGCGACGATGCAGTCCAGGCCTTGCTGGCTTGCCTGCTCCGGGGTCTTGCCGACCACGACCACTTCCGGGTCGGTGAAGCAGACTGCGGCAATCGCCGTCGGCTCGAAGCGGCGCGCCTTGCCGGCGATGATCTCGGCTACCATCTCGCCCTGGGCCATGGCCCGGTGCGCCAGCATTGGCTCGCCCGCGACGTCGCCAATGGCCCAGACGTTATGCATGCTGGTCTGGCAGCGCTCGTCGATGGCGATTGCGGCGCCGTTCATTTTCAGGTCCAGGCATTCCAGGTTGAAACCTTGGGTGCGCGGGCGACGGCCCACGGCCACCAGTACCTGGTCGGCCTCCAGCCGCAGTTGCCCGCCCTGGCCATCGGCGGCCAGCAGGCAGCCATTTTCGTAACCTTCGACGCTGTGGCCCAGGTGCAGGGCGATGCCCAGCTTCTTCAGCGACTCGGCCACCGGGGCGGTGAGCTCGCTGTCATAGGTCGGCAGAATGCGCTCGCGCGCCTCCACCACACTGACCTGCGCGCCCAGCTTGCGATAGGCGATGCCCAGTTCCAGGCCGATATAGCCACCGCCCACCACCACCAGGTGTTGCGGCAGGGCTTTCGGGGCCAGGGCTTCGGTCGAGGAAATGACCGCGCCACCCAGCGGCAGCATTGGCAATTCGACACTGCTGGAGCCGGTGGCCAGCAACAGGTGTTCGCACTGGATGCGCTGGCCATCGACTTCGACCTGCTTGCCATCAAGCACCTTGGCCCAGCCCTGCACCACCTTGACCCCGTGCTTTTTCAGCAGGGCGCCAACGCCGGTGGTCAGGCGGTCGACGATGCCGTCTTTCCAGGCCACGCTCTTGCCGATGTCCAG
>NZ_JABMCW010000516.1:0-2785 GCF_013179705.1 Pseudomonas sp. CM25
TGTCGTCTGGCGCACACTTTGGTGTGCACGGGCGTATCGTCGGCTCGTTCCTGTCGCTGCTCACTGCGGTGGCGTTCTTCTCGTTGTCGGTGTGGAGCTCGGGTGATGCCTTGGTCGGCGGTGCCAAGCGCCTGGCCGGCCTGCCGGAAACCGACCTGACCCTGGGCCTGGCCTATGGCTTGTTCGCCGTGCTGGTGCTGGTGGTGTGCATCTTCGGCTTCCGTTTCATGTTGTGGGTCAACAAGATTGCCGTGTGGGCCTCGAGCCTGCTGTTCCTGCTGGGCATTGTCGCCTTCGCCGGGCCGTTCGATGCCGGCTATGCGGGCAGCGTCAACCTAGGCCAGGCGGGCTTCTGGGCAGCCTTCGTCGGCGCGGCGATCCTGGCCATGAGCAACCCGGTTTCGTTCGGCGCTTTTCTTGGCGACTGGTCACGCTATATCCCGCGTGAAACGCCCAAGGCGCGCATCATGCTGGCAGTAGTTGCAGCGCAGGGTGCGACGCTGATCCCGTTTCTGTTCGGCCTGTGCACCGCCACCCTGGTAGCCACCCACGCACCGGACTACATCGCCGCCAACAACTATGTCGGCGGCCTGCTGGCGGTAGCACCGAGCTGGTTCTTCCTGCCGGTATGCCTGATTGCGGTGATCGGCGGCATGTCCACCGGCACCACCGCGCTGTATGGCACTGGCCTGGACATGTCGAGCGTGTTCCCGCGTTTGCTCAGCCGTGCCGGCGCCACATTGCTGATCGGCGTGCTGGCAATCGGCTTCATCTTCGTTGGCCGCTTCACCTTCAACCTGGTGCAGAGCGTGTCGACCTTCGCCGTGCTGATCATCACCTGCACCAGCCCGTGGATGGTGATCATGATTCTCGGGCTGATCACCCGCCGCGGTTTCTACCATGCCGATGACCTGCAGGTGTTTACCCGCGGCCAGCGCGGCGGCCACTACTGGTTCCTGCATGGCTGGAACTGGCGCGGCATGGGCGCATGGCTGCCCAGCGCAGCGGTCGGCCTGTGCTTCGTCAACCTGCCGGGGCAGTTCGTCGGCCCGCTGGGCGACCTGGCCGGCGGCATCGACGTGAGCCTGCCGGTAACCCTGGGGCTGGCCGGCGTGCTGTACCTGCTGCTGCTCAACCTTTTCCCTGAACCTGCTGGCGTGTATGGCCCCCGTGGGCCGCGTTGGGTGCGCTGCAAAAGCACTGCGCACACGCCGGTAACCACTGCCGAAATGGCCTGACTGGAAACCGACCATGACCACTTCCCACTACATTGCCGGCCGCTGGGTCGAAGGCCAGGGCAGCGACTGCATCAGCGTCAACGACCCTGCGCTCGGGCTGCCCTTTGCTGAATTCATGGCCGCGAGCGTGGCCCAGGTCGACCAGGCCGTGGCTGCCGCCCGTGGCGCCCTGCCCGCCTGGAAGAACACCAGCGCCAGCGAGCGCGCTGCCTGCTTGCGCGGGTTTGCCGAGCAGCTGGGGCAGCGTCGCGAAGCGTTGATTGCGTTGCAGATGCGCAACAACGGCAAGCCACGCCATGAGGCGGAAATTGACCTGGACGACGCCATCGCCACGTTCGCCTACTACGCCGAACTGGCCGAACAGCTACCGTCGAAAAACCGTGACGTGCCACTGGCTGCGGCGGGCTTCACGGCGCGCACACGCCTGGAGCCGGTAGGCGTGGTCGGGCTGATCGTGCCGTGGAACTTCCCGCTGGTGACCAGCGCCTGGAAGCTCGCTCCGGCCCTGGCCGCGGGTTGCACCGTGGTGCTCAAGCCCTCGGAAGTTACCCCACTGATCGAACTAGCCTACGGCCAGATCGCCGAGGCGATTGGCCTGCCGGCAGGCGTGCTGAACATCGTCAACGGCAAGGCCGAAACCGGCGCTGCGCTAAGCAGCCACAACGGCCTGGACAAGCTGTCGTTCACCGGCAGCAACAGTGTCGGCAGCCAGGTGATGCGCAGCGCATCGGCGCAGTGCCGGCCAGTGACACTGGAGCTGGGCGGCAAGTCGGCGATCGTGGTGTTCGATGATTGTGATGTCGACCAGGCGGTGGCGTGGATCGTCGCCGGTATCAGCTGGAACGCCGGGCAGATGTGCTCGGCCACGTCGCGGCTGCTGGTGCAGGACGGCATTGCCGATGCATTGCTGCCGCGTTTGCAGGCCGCACTGGAACATCTACGGGTGGGCAACCCGCTGACCGAGGAAGTCGACATGGGGCCGCTGACCAGCCAGGCGCAGTGGCTGAAAGTGGCCAGCTACTTTGCCACGGCGCGGGAAGAAGGCTTGCGCTGCCTGGCCGGTGGCAAGGCTCTGGACCGTGAGGGCTGGTTCGTCAGCCCGACGTTGTACACCGATGTGCCCAAGGGCAGCCGCCTGTGGAGCGAGGAAATCTTCGGCCCGGTGCTGTGCGCACGGCGCTTCGCTACCGAGGAGCAGGCGATTGCCGAAGCCAACGACAGCCGCTTCGGGCTGGTGGCTACCGTGTGCTCTGCCGACCTGGAACGCGCCGAGCGGGTGGCCGACGCGCTGGAAGTTGGCCATGTGTGGATCAACTCGGCGCAGGCGGTGTTCGTCGAGACCTCGTGGGGCGGCACCAAGGGCAGTGGAATCGGGCGGGAGCTCGGGCCTTGGGGCCTGGCGGCCTATCAGTCGGTCAAGCATGTGACGCGGTGCCTCGGCTGATTATTTCAGCGACATCATCATCGTCTTGGGTGACAGCTCGGGGCAGAGGCGGAAGCCAGCATTTTTGGCATAGAACTTCTCCAGCCGCTCGCTAAGGGGATGC
>NZ_JABMCW010000517.1:0-2763 GCF_013179705.1 Pseudomonas sp. CM25
TGTACGCAAAACCTATCAGGACGACACCCTGCCTAATGGTCCCTGGGAAACCACAATCACTTACTACGCCCCGTTCTTTAAACCTGATCGGGAAGAAGACTACCGGGTGGCTTGGGCCATTTTTGAGAAGAGCGCTGGATGCGTGTAATTACCTGCCAAGCGGTGCAGGCGCATGAGCGGAGATTGTTGGTTTGCCTAAGGTAAAATTTTTATGTTAGGGGTCTGGCTGCGCGGCTCAGCGCACTGCAAGGTACCTTCAGCAGGGCATTTGCTCTGTCCCAGATGATAAGGACGTTTCATGATTCCCGGCTTGTTGGCCAGCGAAGTATCCGCTGCACTACGCGAATTTATCATTACTGGTTTCGAGACTGAAACCGCACCATTCCGGGGGGAGTTCCGCCGTCTGGTTGAGGAGCAGCAGGACGGCGAGGCTTTCATCAAAGGGCCTTACGTTACCGTTGGCTTGCCATTTCTGAGTGGTCAGTCAGGCTGCGATTTCTTTTCTGGATTTAAGACTGAATTCCCTCCTCATGCTCACCAGGAGCAGGCTTGGCGGCGCCTTGCGGCGAATGGCAAAGCAGCCAATACACTGGTGGCGACGGGTACTGGTTCGGGTAAGACCGAGTGCTTTATGTACCCGGTGCTGGATTTCTGCCAGAAGGCTGGTATGCCCGGGATTAAGGCCATTGTCATTTACCCGATGAACGCTTTGGCGACGGATCAGGCCAAGCGTTTTGCCAAAGAAGTTTATAATCAACCGTCACTAAAGGGACTGCGTGTTGGGTTGTTTGTCGGCGGTGATGGCCATGGCGTCAAGGCCATGGGACCGGACCAGGTAATCACGGATAAGGAAACCCTGCGCCAGAATCCGCCCGACGTGCTGCTTACCAACTACAAGATGCTCGACTACCTATTGATGCGCCCGCAGGACCAGAAACTGTGGGTGAACAATGGGCCCGACACCCTCCGTTATCTGGTAGTGGATGAGCTGCATACCTTTGATGGCGCCCAAGGTACGGATCTGTCGCTCCTGATCCGCCGCTTACGTGCCCGCTTTGATCTGGCGCCGGAGCGCCTGATCTGCGTGGGTACCTCGGCGACATTGGGAGGTGAAGACAGTGTGGTGGGGCTGCTTCAGTATGCCAGCGATATATTTTCCGCTCCCTTCCCACGGGAGGCGGTGATCACTGAGCAGCGTCAGTCGCCGGATGAATTCATCGACACGCTATCGTTCCTCAACCTGAACCCGGACATTGGTCCAGAGACCCTGCAGATCGCGCTGCGCCAGGGCTTGAACGAGTATTTGCTGGTCGCTTACGAGTTGTACTTCAGCAAACAGCCAGAGATGGATCTACAGGAAATACCAGGGCGTATAGCGCTTGGTAAGGAGCTGAAGCAGCACGGGCAATTGGCCAATTTATTGCGACATCTGCGGCAGGGTGACAAGACTCCAACCTTCAGAGAGTTGGCGAATCGTCTGGCCGCTCAGATTCCAAAGCGTTTTCAACGTCAGCCTGAACAGGCACTGATTGCTCTTTTGTCGTTGGCAGCTCATGCACGGGCGGAAACGAAGCTGCCCTTGATGCAACTGCGACTGCAGCTGTGGGCGCGAGAGCTGCGACGAATTGTCGGTACCTTGCGTGAGCCTGTCCCCGCAAATGATCTTGAGATCGAGGAGAGCGACAGTATCAAGCGCTTGCCGCCCTTACTCGCGTTCGGTGATGACCCGCCGGCCAGGGACAAGCAGCAGATTCGGTTGCCACTCGTGCAGTGTCGTGAGTGTCACGGTACGGCCTGGTTGACGCGGATGGAGGTGGCCCAACCGGTCAATCAGCAGATCGAATTGGATCTGGCCAATATTTACTCGGCGTTCTTCAGCAATCACCAAGAAACCGGGTTGTTGATGCCTTGGCAGCCTAGTGGTGATAAGCAGATGAGCGGCCCAAGGTTGGCCCACTTCCGGGTTTGCCGTGAGTGCGGCTTTACCGCAGGGCTGGAACATAGCGGTGGGTGCAAGGCATGCCAGGCTGGGAATGAAGCGCTGGTGCGTGTCAGTCGCCCAGATTTGCTCAAGGAGGAGCGTGTCGGCCAGGTAAACCGGGTTATACATCAGCACAACTGCCCGTACTGCTCCGCAAAAGCATCCCTGGTGGTGTTCGGTGCGCGAGCTGCGAGTCTGAGCGCGGTGGCTATTCATCAGCTATTCAGCAGTCGCGATAACGATGACCGAAAACTGCTGACCTTTAGTGATTCGGTGCAGGATGCAGCACATCGCGCCGGTTTCTTTGCCGCCCGTACCTGGCAGAACAACGTTCGAATGGCCTTGACTCAGCTGCTGGAAAATCAGACCGGTCCGGTGCCGCTGTTGCAGATACCGGAATTGTTTGAGCGTTATTGGCTAGAGCATGAAGGTCGGGATGGGCATTTGACGCTGCCGTATTACCTGCGTGAGTTCATGCCGCCGGATAAGCGTTTTGATGGGGACTTTGAATTTTTTGAGCAGTCCGGTGAAGTGCGCAATCCGGCCCGACATTTGAAGATCATCCGTAATCGCATGCTCTGGCAGGTGCTGGAGGATCTGGGTTGGCGTGCGCAGGTTGGTCGCTCGCTAAATCGCTTAGGGATTGCAGCGCTAGAGTGGCCGCTGGATAAGGTGCAGCAGGCTGCGGAACGTTGGGCGACTGAGGTAAATAATACGCTCGGCTACCGGATTGACTCTGAGGCAGCCCGGCAGTATATGCAGGGTCTGATGCTGCATCTGGT
>NZ_JABMCW010000518.1:0-2751 GCF_013179705.1 Pseudomonas sp. CM25
CCCTTGCTCGATGGCCCGTTCCAGGTCCACGTGGGTCGCCGCCAGCACCCGCACATCCACCGGAATCGGCTGGCTGCCGCCCACCCGTTCGATGTGCTTCTCCTGGAGAAAACGCAGCAGGTTGGCCTGCAGCTCCAGCGGCAGGTCACCGATTTCGTCGAGAAACAGCGTGCCACCATGCGCCGCTTCGATACGCCCGGACTTGCGCTGGTGAGCGCCGGTGAACGCGCCCTTCTCATGGCCAAACAGTTCGGACTGGATCAGGTGCTCGGGAATCGCTCCGCAGTTGATAGCGATGAACGGCTGCTCGCTGCGTTGCGACTGGCGGTGCAGGGTGCGTGCCACCAGTTCTTTGCCGGTGCCGCTTTCACCGCGGATCAGCACCGGCGATTCGGTGGGCGCCAGTTTGCCCAGTAATTTGCGCAGCTCGCGGATCGGCCGGCTTTCACCGAGCAGTTCGTGGGTGGCTTCGTCGACCTTGACCGCCCCTTTGCCGCGCAGGCGCGCCATGCCGAACGCCCGGCCAAGGGTAACCTGCACGCGAGAGACGTCGAATGGCAAGGTATGGAAGTCGAAGAACCACTCGCAGACAAAATCGCCGAACGCCGGCATGCGCAATTGCTCGGCACTGAGCACCGCGATCCATTCGGTGTTGCTGCGCTTGATCATGTCCTTGACCGCGTCCGGGTGCCTCAGGTGCGCTGCCTGCAAACGCAACAGGCCCACATCGCAAGGATGATCCAGTGCGGCCCCGAGCACGCAACTGTCCACATCCCACCCAGCGTTGCGCAGGCCTGGCAGCAAGCGGTGGCAGTCGTCGCAGGGGTCGACGATGAGCAAACGGCGTTGAGCGGCGGGCTGCTGCATGATCGATCCTTGGCGCCATTTTTTGGTTTTTTGAAGTAAAACAGCAAGTTGTGGCGCCCAATTAACAGTAGCAACGAAGTTGACGCTGCCCAGTACCGTCTGTCTGCCGAATCATTTTTTTACAAACCCATACGGGAATTTTCGCACTTTATCGACATCACATGGCGGCGCAGGCAAGAACGGATTCCATCCTGACAAATTTTTTTACAACCAATGTGTGACTTGCCCCCGGACAACGAGCATCAGTACACATAACCCCGCGCTGCAACTCGCGAATCAAAGAGGCGACTTTGAAGCAACGCGGACTTACTTCGATGTTTGGGACCATAGAGAGACCGAACCATGAATGCCCCGCTCCGTGTCAACGAAGCACTGCTGATTGCCGACCATGCCTTCGAACCTTTCCAGTGCGTAGCCTGGGATGCACCCAACGGTACTGGTGAGTTGAGCCTGGCAGTGATCGACCGGACCAGCACTCGCATCGGCAGCAAGCAAGTGTCGTCGCGCATCTATTCCGACCCTGCCCAGTGGGCCAGCCTGATCGAGGAAGTGCGCGCCGAACTGTGCGAGAAAGGCTACAACCTGCAGCCCTGGTCGATGCCGAAATAATATCGCCCGCCCGGCCAAGTGCGTGCACCGCCACGCACTTGTGCAACTTCCCCACTGGCTGTTCTGGCAACTTTCCTTATTGCGACATGATGTCGCGCACATTTTTCAATTCACGACCTTGAACTGATGCAAGTGCTGGTATTCGGCCTGCAACTGCTCAGCCAGACGCTGTGCGCGCCCAACGCGAACCGGCGCCAACTCCATATCTACCAGCAAGGTGTCGCATGGCATCGGCTGCACGCCGTTGCAGTGCTGCAGGCGACCGTCGGTGAATATCAGGCAACGCACCACTTCTTCGGGGTGGGCTCGCCGCCGCGCCTGCAGCCAGTGGCGGGCCTGCTCCAACGCGTTCATCAGCGGTGTCCCGCCACCGGCGCCCAAGGCTTGAAGCCAGGGCTGCAGCGCAGCCGAGGCTTTCAGGCCGTGGCGCTGCCACTGCGGCGCATGACCGCTGGCGGTCAGCAAGGCAAGACGGGCGCGCTGGCGGTAGGCCTGGTCGAACAGTGCTGCCAGCAGCCCTTTGGTCTGTGCCAGCGCCTGGTGCCGGCGGGTGGAGGCCGAGGCGTCTACAATCACCAGCCACAACTCTGCGGGCCTGGCCTGGCGTTGTTGCCAGCACACGTCCTGGCGCAGCCGTGGCCGGCCCTTGAGCAAGGTCGCCAGCCAGGCTACCCGGCCAGCTGCAGCATTGCGCGCGCGGCCACGGCTCGCGCCGTACTGCTTGCCTGCGTCCGCTTTGGCATCCGCCCCTGTGGCAGGTGGCTGGGGGATGCTCAGGGCTTTTTTGCCCAGTTCGGCACCTCGCGACGGGCACCGCTGGCCACCGGCTGCGGCGGCAAGGCGCCCCAGTCGCCCTGCCCGCCCGGGTCACCTGAGTGGGTGGTACCCTGCTGGTCAGGTTGCGGCGGCGCCGACTGTGGGCTGGTCTGTGGCGCTGCGCGGCGGCGATGGCGCAGGGCGAACTCGGCCACGGCGTCGACATCCGCTTGGTCGATGGCCGCGGCACCGCGCCAGGCGCAGTGCGCCCGTGCTGCGCGCAGCCAGACCAGGTCGGCGCGCAGGCCATCGACGCCAGCGGCGTAGCAACGTTCGGTGATCCAGGCCAGCGCCTGATCATCCAGGGCGATACCGGCCAAGGCCTGGCGTGCCGCGTGGCAGCGCTCGCGCAGTTGTGCCTGGGCTGCGGCCCATTGCCCGCAGAAGGCCTGCGGATCACTGTCAAAAGCCAACCGACGACGAATGATCTGTTGCCGCGCCTCGGGCTCGGGTAAGCCC
>NZ_JABMCW010000519.1:0-2720 GCF_013179705.1 Pseudomonas sp. CM25
AAGCCAAGGTGGGTTCGACAGTTACCCTGGGCTTTGCTGCGGCAATCTTCCAGATCCTGCTGCTGGACATTGTCTTCTCGGTCGACAGCATCATCACCGCCGTGGGCATGACCGAGCACCTGCCGATTATGATCATCGCCGTGATCACTGCGGTCATCGTGATGATGGTGGCTGCCGACCCGCTGGCCAACTTCATCAACGACAACCCGACCGTGGTCATGCTGGCGCTGGGCTTCCTGATCATGATCGGCATGACCCTGATCGCCGAAGGCTTTGGCGCCCATGTACCGAAAGGTTATGTGTATGCGGCCATGGCGTTCTCGACGGTGATCGAGATGCTCAACATCTTCGCCCGCCGGGCGCGCATGAAGCGCGAGGCGGCGGAAGGTTGATGTGAAAACGGGGCGCGTTGCGCCCCGTTTGCGGGCCTCGGGTAATGCTCAGATCAGTGCACTCCGGCATGCCGCCCCGTGCGGCGCACGGTTTGCGGCTTGGCCGGGGTTTGGGGTGGCAGGTGGTGGGCATGACGCCGCACGATACGCAGTACACCCCACAACATGGCGGCTGCGACGCTCAGCCACATACCCACCAGCATGAGGATTGCCAAGGTCAGGCTCATCTGTGCCTCCATCTCTACAGCAAGCGCTCGGGGATGCCAGCGCTCGCGTTCCAGACACAGCTTTAGTCTAGCTCGGCCCGTGTGACGTTCCATCGAATAAAGCCCTGCGCTTTGGTCCGATTCGCTTCAAGCGGCTGTCGGACTATACCCGCGCCGCCGTGGGACCTATGATCGGTGCCCAGAGCCGGGCGCTGCCTGCCTGGCGTTGGAACAAGCGAGTGTCCATGGAGCACGTTTCCTGCAAGTCGCCATTCACTGGCTCGCGGCGGTTGCTGCTGGCGTGCCTGATTGCGGTAACCCTGGCTGGCTGTGCCGGCACGCCTCCCGGCAATCTGAAGGGCCTTCCGCAACGGGTCGAGATCAGCAGCGTGCCCTTCTACCGTGGCAACGCTAACCACAGCGGCGCCATGGCCCTGGCGGCGGTGCTGTCGCAACAGGGCGCGCCGATCACCCCTGGGCTGCTGGACAAACCGCTGAACCTGCCCCAGGGCGCCGAAACACTGGACAGCGGCATCCCCCGCGTGGCGCGGGACTACGGCATGGTGGTGTACCCGTTGGACAAGCAGCTGGACGCGCTGTTGACCCAGGTAGCGGCGGGCAACCCGGTGTTGCTGCGTTATGAGGACGGTTCGGCCTGGTGGAGCGAGCCACGCTATGCCGTGCTGATCGGTTATGACCGCTACAAGCAGCGGGTGCTATTGCGCTCGGGCATGCACCGGCGGCAGGTGATGGCGTTCGATGATTTTGTCTCGGCGTGGGCCAAGCAGGGAAGTTGGGCGGTGCTGGTGCAGCCACCGCGCCAGTTGCCGGCCCAGGTCGACCGCCAGCGTTGGTTGCAGGCTGCGGATGAGCTGGCGCGGGCGGGGCAGGAGATTGCGGCAAAGCAGGCCGTGAACAGCCTGAACAAATAAGTGTGCCGCTGCCGGTACGCCAGTCAGTCAAGCAATTGCGGCCGCTTTGCAGCCCATCGCATTCAAGCCATGCTCCGTACCTGTGGGAGCATGGCTTGCCGGCGACGGGCTGCGCAGCAGCCCCATTAGCCTTTGACTGGCATTAGCCGCTACCGGCCTGCCTGCATCAGAAGCCCAGGCGATCGCGCAGGCTGTAGTACCAGGCACCGATGGCGCTGAACGGTACGCGCAGCATCTGGCCACCCGGGAACGGGTAGTGCGGCAGGCCGGCGAAGGCATCGAAACGCTCGGCCTGGCCACGCAGAGCCTCGGCCAGCACCTTGCCCGCCAGGTGGGTGTAGGTGACGCCGTGGCCCGAGCAGCCCTGGGAATAGTAGATATTGTCGCCGATACGGCCGACCTGCGGCAGGCGCGATAGCGTCAGCAAGAAGTTACCGGTCCAGGCGTAGTCGATTTTCACGTTCTTCAGCTGCGGGAACGCCTTGATCATCTTCGGACGGATGATCGCCTCGATGTTGGCCGGGTCACGCGCGCCGTACACCACGCCACCGCCGAAGATCAGGCGCTTGTCGCTGGTCAGGCGGTAGTAGTCGAGCAGGTAGTTGCAGTCCTCGACGCAGTAGTCCTGTGGCAGCAGCGTGCGCGCCAGTTCCTCGCCCAGTGGCTCGGTGGTGATCACCTGGGTGCCGCATGGCATCGACTTGGCGGCCAGCTCGGGTACCAGGTTGCCCAGGTAGGCGTTGCCGGCGACAATGATGAACTTGGCGCGGACCTTGCCCTGCGGGGTGTGTACGACCGGGTTGGCACCGCGCTCGATACGAATGGCCGGGGTTTGCTCATAGATGATGCCGCCCAGCGACTCGACCGCAGCGGCTTCGCCCAGTGCCAGGTTGAGCGGGTGGATGTGGCCGCCGCTCATGTCGAGCATGCCACCGATGTAGCTGTCGCAGGCAACCACTTCGCGGATGCGCTTCTGGTCCATCAGCTCCAGCTGATTATGGCCAAAGCGTTCCCACAGGCGTTTTTGCGACTCCAGGTGGCCCATCTGCTTGCTGGTGATGGCGGCGAATACGCCACCGTCTTTCAGGTCGCACTGAATGTTGTACTTGGCCACGCGCTCACGAATGATGCGCCCGCCTTCGAAAGCCATGTGGCCCAGCAGTTGAGCCTGCTGGGGGCCGACGGTGCGT
>NZ_JABMCW010000052.1:0-23885 GCF_013179705.1 Pseudomonas sp. CM25
GCGGTTGGTGAGCGACAGCAGCGAGAACAACAGCCCCGAGAGCAGCGCCCAGAGCAGGCCGCCGGTGGCCTCGCTGGCCAGGTCGAATGCCGGCGTGACCAGGATCAGGCCGATGCTCACCAGCACTACCAGCACGGCTTCGTTGCGGCGGATGCGTTCACGGAACAACACGCCTTCAAGGATCACGGTAAAGGCCGGGAAGCTGGCGAAGCCGAGGGTGGCGATGGCCACGCCGCCGACCTTTACCGCAATGAAGAAGCTGACCCAGTGGCCAGCCAGCAGCACACCGCCGAGCAGCAGGCGGCGGATGTCCTGGCCGCTCAGGCGTCGCCAGCCCGGGCCAGTAAGGCTGGCAAACAGTGCCAAGGCAAGTACGGCAAAAGCGGCGCGGCCGAAAACGATGATTGCCGGGCTGGCGCTGGCGGCCAGTTTGCCGAAGACGCCGGTGAGGCCGAAGAACAGCGCGCCAATGTGCAGGGCGCCCAGGGCAGTGCGGTGGTTCATGAAGGGTCCTTGCTGAAGATGTCTGCTGACTATACCGGCCTCTTCGCGGGCAAGCCCGCGAAGAGGCCGGCACAGGCAAGTGTAAAGGCTCGGCAAACCGTTCTGTCGCAAGACTGCTGACAGTCATCACTCGTCACCGTTTTGCCACAGCGCTGTCACACGCGCCTGCCAGTCTCCAGCAAACTGCGCCGGAGCCTGTCCATGACCCATGCCGAACTCTCCCGTCCCTCGCGCAAGCAACGCGTGCGTACCCTGTGGATCTCCGATGTGCACCTGGGCACCCGCGATTGCCAGGCGGAGCACCTGTCGCAGTTCCTCAAGGGCTACCAGGCCGACCGCGTCTACCTGGTGGGTGACATCATCGACGGCTGGAAGCTGCGCAGCGGTATCTACTGGCCGCAAGCGCACACCAACGTGATCCGCCGGCTGCTGACCATGAGCAAGCGCGGCACCGAGGTGATCTATGTCACCGGCAACCACGACGAATTCCTGCGCCGCTACTCCAGGCTGATGCTGGGCAACATCCAGCTGGTGGACGAGGCCGAACACCTCACTGCCGATGGCCGCCGCCTGCTGGTGATCCATGGCGACCAGTTTGATGTCATTACCCGTTACCACCGCTGGCTGGCGTTTCTCGGTGACCGCGCCTACGAGTTCACCCTGGTACTGAATCGCTGGCTCAACCACTGGCGTGCGCGTTACGGCTATGGCTACTGGTCGCTGTCGGCCTACCTGAAGCACAAGGTCAAGGGCGCGGTGAACTTCATCAGCGATTTCGAGGATGCCATCGCCCACGAGTGCACCCGGCGTGGTTTTCAGGGGGTGGTGTGTGGGCACATCCACCATGCCGAGATCCGCAAGGTGGGGGAGGTGGAATACCTCAATTGCGGCGATTGGGTGGAGTCGTGCACAGCGTTGATCGAGCACTGGGATGGCAGCATCGAGTTGTATCGGCTGGCGGACGCACAGGCGCGGCAGGTGCAGGCAGCGGCGGCCGAGCGGGAGCCGGCCTAGGGGCGGCCACGCTACAGGCGGATCTTGCCCAGCAGGATATCCCTGAACATGACGAAATCCCCGGCAAGGCTATAAAACGGGTAGGTAAAAGTGGCCGGCCGGTTCTTTTCGAAAAAGAAATGCCCGACCCAGGCAAAGCCGTAGCCGAACAGCGGTACGCCCAGCAACAGCAACCACTTGCCACTGCCGATGGTATAGGCCAGCAGGGCGATCACCAGGCTGGTGCCGACAAAGTGCAACCGGCGGCAGGTGGGGTTGCTGTGCTCCCCCAGGTAGTACGGATAGAACTCGGCAAAACTGCGAAACTGCGCTGTGCTGTTCATGGCTGTGCTCCGGGATTAATACTTCTGGACAATATGCACGGCGTGGAGCCTGATTCGAGTCTAGAGTGACTGGCGGGGCCTACCAGTGACAATAGGCGCCAATTGAGTATCCTTGGGGTTCACCGCAGGAGCGGTCAGCATAAGAAGCCTGTCATGAGCGAAAGAACCACGTCAGCCAGCTGGGCATCAGGGATTGTGAAGGCACTCGAACTGGAAGGGCTGGACTGCCGGGCCATGTTCAAGCAGCTGGGCCTGGACTTCGCTGCCCTTGACGACCCCGACGCGCGTTTCCCCCAGGACTCCATGACCCGTCTCTGGCAGCTGGCAGTGGAGCTGTCGGGCAACGAGGCCATCGGCCTGAACATGGCGCGCGTGGTGCGCCCGGCGTCGTTCCATGTGGTGGGTTATGCATTGATGTCCAGCCGCACGCTGGCCGAGGGCTTCGAGCGCCTGGTGCGCTACCAGCGCATCATCGCCGAAAGCTCCGACCTCAGCTTCGTCCTCGGCGCCGAGGGCTATTCGCTGATCCTCACCGTGCACGGCGACCACTTGCCGCCGACCCGGCACAGTGCAGAAGCGTCGTTGGCCTGCGCCCTGGCGCTGTGCAAATGGCTCAGCGGCCGGCCGGTGCAGCCGCGACGGGTGCTGGTGCAAGGGCCGCAGCCAAAGAATGTGGAGCCGTACAAGGTGGCGTTCCATTCGCCGCTGGTGTTCGGCGCGGCGCACGATGCGCTGGTGTTCGAGCGGGCCGACATGGAGGCGCCGTTGCCGACTGCCAACGAGGCCATGGCGGTGCTGCACGACCGGT
The DNA here is from genome assembly GCF_013179705.1 of Pseudomonas sp. CM25. Taxonomy (NCBI): domain Bacteria; kingdom Pseudomonadati; phylum Pseudomonadota; class Gammaproteobacteria; order Pseudomonadales; family Pseudomonadaceae; genus Pseudomonas; species Pseudomonas sp. CM25. The sequence goes on from NZ_JABMCW010000052.1 coordinate 2,650, forward strand.
TTGCCGGGGAGTACCTGGCACGGTTTTCCGAAAGCCGCGTTACCCACCGCGTACGCCAGGTGCTGTGCCGCATCCTGCCGCAGGGCGAGCCCAAGCGCGAAACCCTGGCCCAGGCCTTGCACCTGTCGCAGCGCACCTTGCAGCGGCGCCTGCAGGAGGAGGGCACCAGCTTCCAGGCGCTGCTCGACGACACCCGCCGCGAACTGGCCGAACAGTATCTGGCCCAGCCCGGCATGACCTTGCTGGAAACCGCCTACCTGCTTGGTTTTGCCGACCCCAGCAACTTCTACCGGGCCTTCCGCCGCTGGTTCGATGCCACGCCCAGCGAATACCGCGCCCGTCTGGGCGCGGACAGCGAGCTACTCAGTGACGCCAGAACGCCGGCATACACAGCACCAGCACCGTGATGATTTCCAGGCGACCAAGCAGCATACCGCCGGCCAGGATCCACTTGGCTGCATCAGGCAGCGTGGCGTAGTTGCCAGACGGGCCGATCACTTCACCCAGCCCTGGGCCCACACCTGAAACCGTGCCGGCAGCACCGGTCAATGCGGTCATCCAGTCCACGCCAAGCAACGACAGCAGCAGCGCCATGACGCAAATGGTGATGGCAAAGAAAAACGAGAACGTCAGGATCGAGCGCACGATGTCTTCGTCGAGCCGGTGGCCGTTGTACTTCTGCTTGATCACCGCGCGCGGGTGGATCAGCTGGTTGAGGCTGGCCTTGAGCAGGATGTAGGCAACCTGGAAGCGGAAGATCTTGATCCCGCCTGCGGTCGAGCCGGAGCAGCCGCCAACGAAGCCCAGGTAGAAGAACAGCATCAGCGAGAAGTTGCCCCACAGGCTGTAGTCGCCCAAGGCGAAGCCGGTGGTGGTCACTACCGAGGTGACGTTCAGTGCCACATGGCGCAGGGCATCAAGCCAGTGCAGGTTGGTGCTGTACCAGTACCAGGTGCCGAGTACCAGCCAGGTGACCACCAGCATGCCCAGCAAGCCCTGCACCTGCTGGTCGCGGATCAGCGCCTTGCGGTTGCCGCGCAGGGTCGCCACGTAAAGGGTGAACGGCAGGCTGCCCATGATCATCACCACTACCGCGACCCAGTGCACGGCGGGGATATCCCACTTTGCCAGCGACTGGTCGGAGGTGGAGAAACCGCCCGTGGAGATCGCCGACATGGCGTGGTTGATCGCATCGAATGGGCTCATGCCGGCCCACCAGAAGGCCAGCGAACCGAAGATCGAAAAGCCGACGTACACCCCGACGATGGACTTGGCGACCATGTGCGAGCGCGGCATGACCTTTTCCGAGCGGTCAGACGATTCGGTCTGGAACAGGCGCATGCCACCGATGCGCAGCAGTGGCAGGATCGCCACGGCCATGGCGATGAAGCCGATACCGCCAAGCCAGTGCAGCATCGAGCGCCACATCAGGATGCCCGGCGACATGCTGTCGAGGCCGCTGAGCACGGTGGCGCCGGTGGCGGTGATGCCCGACATGCTTTCGAAGAAGGCGTCGGTATAGCTGATGTGCTGGGTAAGCAGGAACGGCAGGGCGGCGAACACACACACCACCAGCCAGCTGCAGACGGTCAGCAGGTACATGTCGCGCGGGCGCAGGTGTACATGCTCGGGTCGCCCCTGCACCACCAGGGCCAGGCCGGCGATAAAGGTGATCAGGCTCGACCACAGGAACGACGGCATGTCACCGGTGCGTTCGAAGATCACCAGGGTCGCCATCGGCACGGCCATGCTGACGGCGAGGGTGATCAGGAAGATGCCGATGATGAAACCAATGATCCTTAAGGTCGGCAACGCCATGTGATCTGCTCTGACTCGAAACGGAAGGGCGCCATTCTACCTATGGGTCTGGTGATGTAAACGCTAGAATGGCCGCACATTCAACTGCCAGGAGGGTAGCCGATGGAGGCTCTCGACGCATTGCTCAACCGTGTATCCGTGCCACGCCTGACCGAACCGGCGCCCAATGCCGCCCAGCGCGAGGCGCTGTTCCAGGCTGCCCTGCGGGCACCGGACCATGGCCAGCTGCGGCCGTGGCGTTTCCTCACCATCGAAGGCCAGGGCCGTGAAAAGCTGGGCGAGCTGTTCGCCGAAGCCGTGCAGCAAAAGGGCGATGCCAGCCAGGCTGCCCTGGACAAGGCGCGCGCGATGCCGCTGCGGGCGCCGTTGCTGATCGTGGTGGTTGCCAAGCTTCAGGATCACTTCAAGGTGCCCAAGTCCGAGCAGCGCCTGGCGGCCGGCTGTGCGGCGCACGGGATCCTGATTGCCGCGCATGCGCAGGGCATCGGGGCGGTATGGCGCACTGGCGACATGGCGTTCGATGCCCATGTGCACAAGGGCCTGGGGCTGAACGAGAACGAGGAGCTGATCGGTTACCTGTACGTTGGTACGCCGCTGAACGAACCGCGTACGGCGCCAGTGCTGGAGACTGCCGATTTCGTCAGTGGCTGGGGTGAGTAACGCAGCCTTGGCCTGAAGGCTTGATCAGGGCTGCCGGCCTCTTCGCGGGTGAATCGGATCGCCGCGAAGGGGCCGGGTGCCTTTACATCACATCAACTGCCGGTTGCTTCCGCCAGGGGCAACTCCAGCCTGGCCACAAACCCACCCTGTGGATGATTGTCCAGGACCAGGCTGCCGCCATGGCGCTCCGCCGCCTTGCGCGCGATCGCCAGCCCCAGCCCATGCCCCGGCGCGTCCTGCCCCGGCGCCCGGAAGAACGGCTCGCCAAGCTGCGCCAGATGCTCCACTGCCGCCCCCGGCCCATGGTCACGCACGCTCAACACGATCCGGTCCTGCTCGCGCACGGCGCTGACCTCGATCGGCTGGCCAACCGGGTTGAACCGCAGGGCATTGCGCAGCAGGTTGTCCACGGCACGCTCGATCAGGGTTGGCCAGCCCTGCAAGGTCAGCCCCGGCTGTGCTTCAAGGCGCACCTCCTGGTCCGGCGCACTGAGCAGAGCGTCCTTGCGCACACTCCCCAGCAACGCGTTGATGTCGACCGGTTCGGCATGGGCCTGTTCGGCATCCACCCGTGCCAGGGTGAGGATTTCGCTGATCAGGTCTTCCAGGCGGTCGCATTCGCGGGTCAGGCGCGGCCACAGGCTTTCCCGCTGCTCCGGCCCGGCACGCTCGGCCAGAGCCAGGGCGATACGCAGCCTGGCCAGTGGCGAGCGCAGCTCATGCGAAACGTCGCGCAGCAACTGGCGCTGGCTGCCAAGGGTGCTCTGCAGGCGCGCGCCCATCTTGTTGAAGTCCTTGGCCAACACGCCGAACTCGTCGCGCCGTGAGGCTAGCTGCGCCAGGCTGTTCTGCTGGTAGGTCGACTGGCCCAGGTCATGCACGGCGCCGCGCAGGCGGCTGAGCGGGCGGGTGATGGACAGGGTCACCAGCAGGCTGAACAAAGTCAGCACGACCAGGGCGATCCCCAGCGCACTGAGTGGCCACAGCAGGCTTTCGCGGTGCCAGGCATCCAGCGCCGGGTGGGGGATGCGGTAGATCAGCAGGTAGGTTTCGCCGGTGTCGGGGCTGGTGTATTCCTCGGTCAGCCGACGCCACGGCAAGCGTCGCTCGTCATTGTGCTGGCGCGCCTCGAACGCGGCCGCGCGGCGCGGGAAGGTGCCGGGCACCACGGCTTCCCCACTGTCGTCGAGCACCTGCACGTCGATCTTGTAGCGGTCTTTGCGCCGCTCCAGGAAGTGTTGTGCCGAATCCAGCCCTTCCTGTTCGTAGTGTCTGGCCCACTTGCTGGCCAGCGTATTCAGGCCAGGGTGGCGGCTGAGTATCCAGGCATCCTGGTTGAGCATGTGGCCCAGCAGGATCGACAGGCCTGCAACCAGGGTGATGGCCAGCCAGAAGCTGGCCAGGATGCGCCAGAACAGTGAACGCAAGTGCACCTCCTAAACGGGAAAAGCCCGGCGCGCACTGAGGCGGGCCGGGCATTGGGCGGACAGGTTACTGGGCCTTGTTGCCTTTTTCAGCTTTCCAGGCCTGGAACTCCTGCCATTCGGCTTTCTTGGCGGCGCGTTCCTTTTGCAGTTCGTCGAACTTCTTCTGCTGCTCAGGCTTGAGCAGGTTGCGTACAGCGCTGTCGGTCTTGGCGCGGCTTGCCTGCAGCTCGTCCTTCATGGCTTTCTGGTCGGCGGCCGGCAGCTTGGCCAGGTAGCGCTCGTTGATGTCGCGGCGCTGCTTCATCTGCTCGCCCATCAGCTTGCCGATCTGCTGGCGCTGGTCGCGGCTCAGGTCCAGCTGGTGGAAAGGCGCATCACCGCGGTGATGCGGGCCGTCGTGGCGCGGGCCGCCTTCTGGCATGGCCATGGCAACGGTCGGCAGGGCGGCGGCGAACATCAGGGCGATAAGGGTCTTGCGCATGGTGTCTCTCCTTTCATAGGCCGGTGATTACCGGATGAGCACAGTCTAGGGAGATCACCGTCAAGCGCAGTCAGGGAAGGGTAAAGGCTCGGTAAAGAATGGCCATGACCCGCAAACTACAGGCAGTAGTAATAGCCACGGCTACGCAGGGCGACGATGCGCGGACGGCCATCGGCGTGCGGGCCGATCTTCTTGCGCAGGTTGCTCACGTGCATGTCCAGACTACGGTCGTACAGGGTCAGCTTGCGCCCAAGGCCGATTTGCGCCAGTTCCTGTTTGTCCAGCGGCTCGCCGGGCTGGCGCAGCAGGGCCTCCAGAATGCGGCTTTCGGACAGGGTCAGGGTCATCTCGCGGCCATCGATACTTGCCACGCCACGGGCGGGGCTGTACACCAGGTCGCCCAGTTCTACCTGGCTGGTGGTGGCGGTGGGGTGGCTGCGGCGCAATACCGCGCGCAGGCGAGCGGTGAGCTCACGCGGGTCGCAGGGTTTGGCCAGGTAGTCATCGGCGCCCAGCTCCAGGCCCAGAATACGGTCCAGCGGCTCGCCGCGGGCCGACAGCATCAGTACCGGCAGTTCGGCATGCTCGCTGCGCAGCTGCTTGAGCAGTTCCAGGCCACTGCCATCGGGCAGCATCACATCCAGCACCACTGCTGCAGGGGCATGCTCGGCCAAGGACTGGCGTGCGCTTACGCCATCGTGACAGGCACGGACGGTAAACCCTTCCTGGGTCAGCCAGCTGCCGAGCAGCTCGCACAGTTCCTGGTCATCATCAATCAGTAACAGCTCGCTCATGACTCACTCAATTCAACCATTGACGGCGGCTATTCGGCCCGCCAGTGGCAAAGATACCGCAGACTGATGGCAACCGTATAACTGCCCGCACCGGTCAGCTTCTTCGCGGGCCCGGCCGCGAGAAGCCGATGCGGTCTCAGATCAAGGCAGCACTTGCTTGAACGGCTTGACCACGACCTTGTCGTACACGCCTGCAGCAATGTAAGGGTCGGCATCGGCCCAGGCCTGCGCCGCAGCCAGCGAATCGAACTCGGCAACGATCAGGCTGCCGCTGAAACCCGCTTCGCCCGGGTCGTTGCTGTCGATGGCCGGGTGTGGGCCGGCCAGCACCACACGGCCTTCGGCCTTCAGCTGCTGCAGGCGCTCGATATGCGCCGGGCGTGCGGCCAGGCGCTTTTCCAGGGAGTTTGCGACGTCGCTGGCGATAATGGCGTAGAGCATGTCAATCCTTGGGTTTGGAGGTAGAGGGGTCATCGTGCATGTGGCGCGACAGGTAAACGCCTTGCGCCACCAGGAAGATCACGGTCATGCCCAGGCTGCCGAACACCTTGAAGTCGACCCAGAATTCCTGAAAGGTGAAGGCGACGAACAGGTTGGCCGCACCGCAGAACAGGAAAAACGCGATCCAGGCCACGTTCAGGCGCGCCCAGATGGCATCGGGCAGGCTCAGGGCATGGCCCATGATGCGCTTGATCAGCACCCGGTCACCGATGAAGTGGCTGCCGGCAAAGGCCAGGGCGAACAGCCAGTTCACCACCGGCGCCTTCCACTTCAGGAAGGTTTCGCTGTGGAAGGTCAGGGTCAGGCCGCCGAACACCAGACAGGCCACCAAGGTCAGCCACTGCCCCTTTTCCAGCTTGCGCTGGCGCAGGAACAGCGCGCCGTAGACCACCAGCGAGCTGATGATCAGCATGGCCGTGGCACTGTAGATGCCGCCGAATTCGAAGCTGTGGCCAGCCACCTCCACAGGGCGCGGATCGAGCTTGTAGACGATGAAGAACAGCAGCAGCGGGATGAAATCGATGAATTGTTTCACAATGGCAGCCAGAATCGGGATGTGACGGCATAATAACAAACATCGAATCCAGCGAAAGCGCTCCTCCATGAATGTTGATCTGCACTGTCACAGCACGGCCTCCGACGGCGCCCTGGCGCCCTCTGTACTGGTTGCCCGCGCCTTTGAACACGGGGTGCAGACGCTGGCCCTGACCGACCACGACACCCTCGAAGGCCTGCCTGAAGCGCGCCAGGCCTGCCGGGACGTGGGCATGCGCTGGGTCAGTGGCGTTGAACTGTCGTGCACCTGGGGTGGTGCAACCATCCACGTGCTGGGCTATGACTTCCCGCTCGACGCGCCGCCTTTGCTGGCAGCGATCGAGGCGTTGCACCGCGGCCGCTGGTTGCGCGCCGAAGAAATCGACAAACGGCTGGCGGCCAAAGGCATGCCCGGCGCGCTGGACGGCGCCCGCGCCGTGCAGCAGGAGCTGGGCGACAGCGGCAACGCCCCGGCGCGCCCGCATTTTGCCGAGTACCTGGTGCGTGCCGGGCACGTCAAGGACCGCGGCGAAGCGTTTCGCAAGTGGCTGGGCGCCGGCAAGCTGGGCGACGTCAAGCAGCATTGGCCGACCCTCGACGAAACCGTTGCCACCCTGCGGCAGTCCAAAGCCTGGGTGAGCCTGGCGCACCCCATGCACTACGACCTGACCCGCAGCAAGCGCAGAAGGCTGATTGCCGACTATATTCAGGCAGGCGGGCAGGCACTTGAAGTGGTCAACGGAATGATGCCAGCCGAGCAGGTGGGCACGATGTCCATCCTCACCCGAGAGTTCGGCCTGCTGGCAAGCGCTGGCAGTGATTTCCACGGCCCCGGCACCTGGGGCGAGATAGGTGCCTACCGGCCCTTGCCCGAGGACCTGCCACCTCTGTGGCGCCGATTCAGCCATGAACAGCCTATGGCGGTATGAACAGGAAGACTACGTGAGCCAATTTTTCCAGATTCATGCGGAAAACCCGCAGGCGCGCCTGATCAAACAGGCCGTCGAGATCATCCGCAAGGGTGGCGTGGTGGTGTACCCGACCGATTCTGCCTATGCGCTCGGTTGCCAGATTGGCGATAAGGGCGCCATCGAGCGGGTCCGGCGCTTGCGCCAGCTTGACAAGCAGCACAACTTCACCCTGTTGTGTTGCGACTTGTCGCAAATGGGGCTGTTCGCCAAGATCGATACGTCCACCTTTCGCCTGCTCAAGGCGCATGTGCCTGGGCCTTATACGTTCATCCTCAACGCGACCCGGGAAGTGCCGCGCCTGCTGATGCACGAAAAGCGCCGCACCATCGGTCTGCGCGTACCGTCCAACCCGATTGTGCTGGCGCTGCTGGAAGAGTTGGGTGAACCGCTGATGAGCGTGAGCCTGATCCTGCCGCCCGAAGAAGAACCGATGACCGACCCGTACGAGATACGCCAGCGCCTGGAGCACCATGTCGACCTGATCATCGATGGCGGTTACGGCGACCTCAAGGCATCGACCATCATTGACCTGACCGGCGATGAGCCTGCGCTGATCCGCGAAGGCTGCGGCGATCCCTCGCCGTTCCTGGTCAGCGCGTGACCCAGGTGGACGCGCCCGAGGCACCGGCCGAACAGGCCGACCTGCCTCGGCAGCTGCAATTGGCGCTGGTCTACGGCGAAGCCCTGACCGAGCTGCCACTGGACCTGTACATCCCGCCAGACGCCCTGGAAGTCATCCTCGAAGCCTTCGAAGGCCCGCTGGACCTGTTGCTGTACCTGATCCGCAAGCAGAACATCGACATCCTCGACATCCCGGTGGCGGAGATCACCCGTCAGTACATGGGCTACGTGGAACTGATGAAGAGCGTGCGCCTGGAGCTGGCCGCCGAGTACCTGGTGATGGCGGCCATGCTCGCCGAGATCAAGTCGCGCATGCTGCTGCCGCGCTCGGCCGACGTCGAGGAGGAGGAGGGCGACCCGCGCGCCGAACTGATCCGCCGCCTGCAGGAGTACGAGCGTTTCAAGGCCGCTGCCGAAGGCATCGACGAGCTACCGCGGCTTGGTCGTGAGGTCGTGGTGCCACGGCTGGAAGCGCCGCAGGCCAAGGTTCGCAAGTTGTTGCCCCAGGTCAGCCTGGAAGAGCTGCTGATGTCCATGAGCGAGGTGATGCGCCGCAATGACCTGTTCGAGAGCCACCAGATCAGCCGCGAGACCTTGTCTACCCGCGAGCGCATGAGCCAGGTGCTGGAACGGCTCAAGGGTGGCGCCTTTGTCCCGTTCGTCGAGCTGTTTTCCGCGGAGGAAGGCAAGCTGGGCGTGGTGGTGACCTTCATGGCGATTCTCGAGCTGGTCAAGGAATCGCTGATTGAACTGCTGCAGAATGAACCTTTCGCCGCCATTCACGTGCGGCTTCGCCCGGCGCTTGTTGAAGAACCTGATGAACCTGAATGAACCCCGCGACCTGGCGTCGCTGATCGAAGCCTTTCTGCTGGCTTCGGGCAAGCCGCAATCACTGGAGCGCCTGTACGAACTGCTTGAAGAGGCCGAACGGCCAGAGCCCAGGGTGTTCAAGCAGGCCCTGGAGGTGCTGGGCAAGTCGTGCAGTGGCCGCGCCTTCGAGCTCAAGGAGGTAGCCAGCGGCTACCGCCTGCAGATTCGCGAGGATTATGCCCCCTGGGTCGGTCGCCTGTGGGAGGAGCGCCCACAGCGCTATTCGCGTGCGCTGCTCGAAACCCTGGCGTTGATCGCCTACCGTCAGCCCATCACCCGTGGCGAGATCGAGGACGTGCGCGGCGTGGCGGTAAACAGCAATATCATCAGGACCATGATGGAGCGCGAGTGGATTCGCGTGGTTGGCTACCGTGAAGTGCCCGGCCGGCCGGCAATGTTCGCCACTACCAAGGCGTTTCTTGACCATTTCAACCTGAAGAGCCTGGAAGACCTGCCGGCTTTGGCCGACCTGCGGGAAATGGAACCTGAGCCGTTGCTGGACCCGGATGATGCGCCGGTGCCGGCACACCTGCAGGCGTTGGCCGATGCCAGCCTTGGTGAAGACGAAGAGCCTGCAGAGCCGAAGGATGAGACCAGTTTCCGCAGCTTGCTGGTGGAGCTGGATGCCATGGAGGAAGGGCTGAAGACCGACTTTGATGATTTGCGCGAGGAAGAGCTGGAGGCGCAAGACAAGCTGCAGCCCTGATTCATCGGTTGCCTGCACTGGCCCTTTCGCGGGTGAACCCGCTCCTACAGAGGTACCACAAACCCTGTGGGAGCGGGTTCACCCGCGAAGAGGCCGGCAGTGCCTCCACATCACCATCTGGCAGAAACCCCTGCCAATGCCCACAAAACCCTCTACGCTCCAGTGCGTTCACCCGCCGAACCGCGTATGATGCGCGGCCTTTTGGCGCATTCGTCGCCAGAAACCTGTTTTCATTCCTACACCGGGAGGTGCCCAGATGAGTGAGCAAAACCTGCAAGATACCGAGATCACCCCTCCATCCGGCGAAAAGCTGCAGAAAGTGCTGGCGCGCATTGGCGTCGGTTCACGCCGTGACGTCGAGGCCTGGATCAGCCAGGGCCGCATCAAGGTCAATGGCGTTGCTGCTACCCTCGGCCAGCGCGTCGACCTGCACGACGCCATTGCCGTGGACGGCAAGCTGATCAAGCGCGAGGAGGCCGCCGAGGCCACCCGCCGGGTGATCATGTACAACAAGCCCGATGGCGAAATCTGTACCCGTGACGACCCGGAAGGCCGCCCGACCGTGTTCGACCGCCTGCCACGGCCAAAAGAAGGCCGCTGGATCAACATCGGTCGCCTCGACATCAACACCACCGGCCTGCTGCTGTTCACCACCGACGGTGAACTGGCCAACCGCCTGATGCACCCGTCCTACGAGATGGACCGTGAGTACGCGGTACGTGTGCGTGGTGAGGTCGACGACGAAATGATCGAGCGCCTGAAAGCCGGCGTAATGCTGGAAGACGGTCCGGCCAAGTTCACCGACATCCAGAAGGCACCGGGTGGCGAAGGCTTCAACCACTGGTACCACTGCGTGGTGATGGAAGGCCGTAACCGTGAAGTACGTCGCCTGTGGGAATCCCAGGGCATGGTGGTCAGCCGCCTGAAGCGCGTGCGTTTCGGCCCGGTATTCCTCAACTCCGACCTGCCGATGGGCCGCTGGCGCGAAATGAGCCAGGGCGAAATCGACATCCTTGCCGCCGAGGTTGGCCTGCAGCCGGTAGCGCTGCCGACCCTGAACCTCAAGGCCAAGGACAAGATGGAGCGCCTGCAGCGCAAATCGTCCCGTCCGCTGGGCCGTGGCGAGCGCGTGCGCAGCCTGCGCCCTGCCCAGGAAGGTGCCGCTGCTGGCGAGCGCCCAGCGCGTCAGCCGCGTGAAGAAGCCCCGCGCAAGGGCAGCCGTGGCAGCGCCGTGGCAGAACGCCCGAGCGATATGCGCAAGCGTCCGGCCAAGCCTGACGGCGCCAAGCCGGCCGGCCGTGGTCGCGGCAAGCCGCGTGGCTGATCAGCCTTTGCGATAGAGAAAACCAGCCTTCGGGCTGGTTTTTTTATGCCTGTTGAGAACCCGGAGCTGCAAAGCAGCCCTAACATACTGAAGCAAAAGAATTTTTTCGGACGACTGGCAAGTTCCCGAACCACGCTGTAAAGAAATCTATACAAGCCTGAGCCATTTCACTTCGCATTTCAGAAGATGCCCAATCCTGTAAACAAACCTTGCCGCTACGCCTGCCCCAAACCCGCCGCGCGGCCCTTGCCCACCCTTGCCCAAACCCCCGTACCACGGTGTTATAGCCGCCATTGCCCCGTGCAAGAGCCCGTCCATAGAGCCTGGCTGACAAAACAACAAATGGAGGCGCCATGTACGCCGATCACTCCGCCTTTCAAGGCCCATACCACAGGATCGCTGCGTTTTTTCCCAAGGAAACGATGCAACGCGTTGACGCCTGCGCGTTTGCAGGGGTATACAGTGCGCCGCGTTTTACCTGTGACTCCTTTGCGTACCGCGCACTCTTGATCACGCCCGGCTGATCCGCTACGGCGGCAACCGAGGTCAAGAAACCCAAGGTAACCACCTTGCCCATTCCGCTGCGCCACGAGCGCGGTGGGTCCGATTCCGTCACAGATAAAAACAATGCAGGTGACTTCGTTCATGAGTGGACAAAACATGCATTCAGGCGAGCTGAAGCGGGGCCTGAAGAACCGTCACATCCAATTGATCGCCCTCGGCGGTGCAATTGGTACCGGCCTGTTCCTCGGTTCGGCAGGCGTGATGAAATCCGCCGGCCCGTCAATGATCCTTGGCTACGCCATCTGCGGCTTCATCGCCTTCATGATCATGCGCCAGCTTGGCGAAATGATCGTCGAAGAGCCGGTGGCCGGCTCGTTCAGCCACTTCGCCCACACCTACTGGGGTGGTTTCGCCGGCTTCCTGTCGGGCTGGAACTGCTGGGTGCTGTACATCCTGGTGGGCATGTCGGAGCTTTCGGCGGTCGGCAAGTATGTTCACTACTGGTGGCCGGAGATCCCCACCTGGGTCACGGCGGCGGCGTTCTTCCTGCTGATCAACGCCATCAACCTGATGAACGTGAAGTTCTTCGGTGAGGCCGAATTCTGGTTTGCCATCATCAAGGTCGTGGCCATTGTCAGCATGATCGGCCTGGGTGCCTACCTGCTCACCAGTGGCAGCGGTGGCCCTGACGCCTCGATCACCAACCTGTGGTCGCACGGTGGCTTCTTCCCGCATGGCGTCAGCGGGCTGGTCATGGCCCTGGCGTTCATCATGTTCTCCTTTGGTGGCCTGGAAATGCTCGGTTTCACCGCTGCCGAGGCCGACAAGCCGAGAACCGTGATCCCCAAGGCCATCAATCAGGTTATCTACCGCATCCTGATCTTCTATGTCGGCGCTTTGGTGGTGCTGCTGTCGCTGACGCCGTGGGACACCCTGGTCGCCAGTATCGACGCTTCGGGTGGCAGCTATGGCAGCAGCCCGTTCGTGCAGGTGTTCTCGCTGCTGGGCAGTGACGTTGCCGCCAACCTGCTCAACTTCGTGGTACTGACTGCGGCGCTGTCGGTGTACAACAGCGGTACCTATTGCAACGCCCGCATGCTGCTGGGCATGGCTGAGCAGGGTGATGCCCCGGCGTCGCTGGCCAAGGTCGACAAGCGCGGCGTGCCGGTGCGTTCGATCCTGGTGTCGGCTGCGGTTACCTTGGTTGCCGTGCTGCTCAACTACCTGATGCCGCAAAACGCCCTGGAACTGCTGATGTCGCTGGTGGTGGCCACCTTGGTGATCAACTGGGCGATGATCAGCTACTCGCACCTGAAGTTCCGCCAGCATCTGGACCGCACCGGCCAGAAGCCGCTGTTCAAGGCGCTGTGGTACCCGTACGGCAATTATGTCGTGCTGGCCTTCGTGGTGCTGATCCTTGGCATCATGCTGATGATCCCGGGTATCCAGGTTTCCGTGTATGCAATCCCGGTGTGGCTGTTTGCGATGTTCGTGATCTACATGGTCAAACCGCGACGCAAGGCGCAGGTGCGTGCGGCTGCCGCTAGCGTGGCCAAATAAGCCGCTGTAGCTGACCACCCAACCCGAAGCCAGGTGACTGGCTTCGGGTTTTTTTTGCCTTGTCCAAAGGTGCCATCAATCGCCGTGCGCATGGGGGGGTAATGACAGGTGGCAACCGGATACCGCCCGGTGCAGGTTGCCGCTGCCGATGCTGGAGCTACTCATGAACGGGGTTCCAGGCAGACATGGCTTACGACGATCACTCCACGCAGTCCGATGTGACTGAACAACTGCGCAGCTTTCAGGACAGTTTTATTGCCAGCCGGCTTCCTGGCTGGTTGAAAATGCTGAACCCGGCGCACTTTGCATTGCTGAGCGAGGCATTGCACGCCGGGCTAGCCGCGCGACGCCAGCTCCGCGCAACCTTTTCCAGGGTGCAGGGCATCGATGAGTTTGCGCGCAAACACGTTGCCGCTCAGGTAGGGCTGAATGCGCCGCCGGACGGGCTTTTCCTGCGCCAGTGGTACACCTATTCATCGCCTTCGGTGCATTGGGCGACGAGTCGACTACCGATACAAGAGCGCGACTGGTACGACACTCCGTTGTTATGGGCGGCATTGCAGAACTTCAGCCAGGACCACATCAGCATGAATGCGGATAGCCTGGTCGATCTGGCAGGGCAGAAAATTGCGCAGCCTTCGGCCAGGGCATTCATTCAGGCGTGCCGCAGCCTTGATATAGGCGGGAAATACCAGAGCCATTTGCAATCGGTGTTGGAGGCGCCTCGAAGTCGAGGTGAAGGCGAGCACAGCTTCGCTGAGTCGCTGCAAAGGCAGATCCGCTCGATGATGCTGGTCGACGCCTTCAAAGCGCGCTCGGACGGCATTCTCAGCGAACTGCAACTGGAGTGGGTGATCGGTCTCTACCGCCAAGGTCGCCCCGGTCGACTGGCAGGTGCTCCGGTCGTTGCCAAGAAACTGCAGGCACTCGGTTGCGAGCTTCAGCAGATTGTAGTGTTCGATGTGATCGATGAGGGCGTTTTACGTAATACCAGCCAAGCCGTACTGGTTTACATACCTGCGGATCCGCAGGGCCCGTGGAGCGTGAATGACGATCTTGAAGGATTTGCACGCAGGGTGCTGGGGCGTCGCTTGCGCGATGAGCAGTATCGCAAGTTCTTCAGTCGCTTTGTGCGCAGACGTGACAGCCAGCATTTTTTTTCCGAAGTGCAGAAGCGACTGGGCGATGTTGCTGATTTTGCTACCCGAGACTTGGATCAACACATGACCCGTGACCTGGATTCGCTATTCCAGGGGCTAGCGGCCAGGCGGATCAGGCAGATCAAGCATGACGCAGCCATGATTGCGGTGCCTGTAGCCCAGATCGACAGTGCAGCGCAGGCGGAGCATGACCGGCGTATCGCCGCTGAGGGATGGGCGGGATTGACGCTTGCCAGCCTGTTTGTTCCACAGCTGGGAGTTATCTTGCTGGCCGTGATGGCCTGGGACCTGCTGGACGAAACCTTTCAAGCCGCGGCGGGTTGGCGCGAGGGCGACGACGCCGCAGCGCTGGACCATCTGCTCAACGTGGGCAAGACCCTGGCGATGGTGGCAGCGGTGGGTGTTGGAGGTGTTGCCGTGCGGCATGCGTGGCAACGAGCGGTAATGGTCGATGACATGGTGCCTGCTGTATTGGAGGACGGCAGTGAAAAGCTGTGGAACCAGGATCTTGCGCCTTATGTAAGCCAGCCACCACCGGTGACTGCGGTAGTTGATGCGCAGGGGATCTACCGTCAGGACGCGCAAAGCTGGATTGAGATGGATGGGGCTTACTACCAGGTGAGTGAGCGCGTTGACGGGGAATGGTACCTTCGTCCGCACGCGAATCATTCGCCTCAGCTGGAGCACAATGGCGCCGGGGCATGGCGGCTCTGGAGCGAACGGCCAGAGCAATGGAGTGATACTCAACGGATGTTCAGCCGACTGGGCGGCCCGTGCGCTCGGCTTCCACGCAGCTTGGTTGATCATGTGATTGCCGTGCATGGCCTCAGCGACCTGCACCTGAGGGCTTTGCACGTTTTTGGCCAGGCGCCCGAGGTTGAGCTGATTGATACGGTAAACCGGTTTTTGATGGCCGAGCGCGTGGCTGATCTGCAGCGATGCTTGCGTTCCGGTGAGCAGATCGCGGACCGGCCTTTGTTGCTCAAAGCGCATGAGCTTCCCGGTGCCGCCGGGTTGGCGGATGAAGGCTTGGCGCAAGTCGTTGCCGATCATCGACGGCAGCTGTTCCAGATGCTCTATGAGCCTTTGGACGTGATGGATGAAACCACTCGCCCTTTGCGGCGGGCTTTTGCCAGCCTGCACCAGCTGGCTGCGCAGCAGGTGCTGGCCGAAGCGAGTGAGGCCCAGCGCACCCAGATGGCCGAATCGGGGCGTGTGCCGCTGGCCATGGCGCTGGCTGCGCGGGAGCGGGTTTTGCGCATAAGGGTGACGCGAGTGGGGGAAGGCTTGTGGATCGACGTGCCGCAGACGTTCGATTTTGCCAGGGCTATCCTCAAGCTTGTGCAGGGGCTGCCTGGCGTGCCTGCTGACAAAAGCTGGCACTTGATAGATGCGCAAGGCCGCTTGGCATTGCCCGCGCCAAGTAGCCAGTCCACTGCATCAAGCTTGCTTTACCAGGACGGTGCATTCTGGTTGCGAGATGCGCAGGGCAACGATGAAAGTACACCCGGAGAATTGTTTGAAACCCTGGCCGATGCATTCAGCACAGCAGAGCGTGCTGCCATGGGGATTGCAGAGCCCTTTGCCGTCAACCTTCGGCAAGCAGTGGCAAGGCAGTGGATGACAGGCCGGCAGGACATCGAGCGCCTGTTCGGAGGTGATCAACCTTCGGCGCCCTTCTTGCTGCCCAGACGTCTGGATGATGGCAGGATAGGTTATCCACTTTCAGGCGGTGGCCGGCTGTTCGGCAGCCGCCCGCCCGCCGCGCTGCCAACCCGGCTACGAACGTTGTGCGCCGGCGCCAGTGACGAGCAGATCGAGGCGTGGCTCAGTGCCGCAGGGCCTGAAAATGCCGAGACGGCAATACGTGAATTTGAGAGCCAGCTTAAAATATTGAAAACCAGCTTGACGCGTTGGCAGCGGCTCGGTGCGTTCAAGCTTGAATGGTTGGCGCGTTATGGTTTTCGCAAAACACTGATTGCGCGGTGGCGTCTTTCGATACTCGGAAAATTTCTGGATCTCAAGGTGCCAAGCGCGCTATGGGATATCGGGATGGGGTTTCAGCAACTTCCTGAGCTACCGGAGTCCATCGTCTTCCCACACGTGACCCAGTTCGCGCTGAGAGACTCCGAATTGACGGAAATTTCTGGAAACTTTCTGCGTGCGTTCCCGAACTTGCAGGCGCTTGACCTGACCAATGGTCAAATTCGCAAAATTTCCTTGCCCCCCTTTCTTCGTGGCCAGTTGACCTCGTTGGACTTGTCAGGGAACAGAATAAAACTGGACGCCCGGCAGGTGGAGGTGCTGGAGAGTTGCACGGCGCTGTTGTACCTGAACTTGTCGAATAACCCGCTGAACGTTGGCTTTTCAATCAGCGGGATGCCGGAGTTGAGGTCATTGTTGCTTTGTTCTACCCGGCTCCCGAGCATGCCGGGGGGAGTGTTGAGGCACCAGAAATTGTCAAGGTTTGAACTGACGGACACTACGATCACTTCATTCGATCCGGATTTTTGGGCGTCACCCATCGTGCGCAGGGGAAGATTCCGGGTAGGAATGCGCGGTGAAGCAGAGAGGCGGTGGTATGACCCGGAGAGTATTCTGAATCCTGTGCCTCAGCGTTATCAGTGGGAGGACGCTGTGGATCCGGAGTTCAGGGACGAGCTGGCATCGTTGTGGCAGAGTATTGAAGAACTGCCCGGCTCGCATAATTTTTTCGACCTCCTCAAACGCTTGAGTACCTCTGCAGAGTTCGCCTCTGATAACGGTGCGAATGAGCTTGCTTATCGGGTGCAGGAGATGATGGAGGCGATCAAGGATGCCGGAGATTCGCTTGTGATCACAGAGGATGAACTTGCCACGATCGTTGAGAACGAGCTGGCACAGGAAACTGGGTTGAATGCAGGCAGGGAAAAACTGATGGCCGACACCCGGGAGCAATACAGCTTCAGGGCTGATTTCTTCAGGGAGTCGGAGGTCAATACCTGTGGTGATGATGCGCTCTCTCATTTTATCGATCTTGAGATGAAGATTCAGACGTGGGGGCTTATCCGAAATCCTGAAGCTCACTCGGAGGCAGAGTTGTTGAGGGTCGGTGGTCAATTTTGGCGGATGCAAAAGCTGGATGAGTTTTCTTCGATGCATGCTTTTGAATTGGGAATGGCTGCGAAGTCGGTCGACGTGCAGTTGATGTATCGAATCGAGCTGTACGATGACCTGCAACTTCCCATTCGCCGTCCTGTTATGCGTTTTACCCGTGAGTTTGACCGAAGGGCTGTAGACCGTCCTAGGGTGTTGAGGGACATCCGGGAACATCAAGTGGTTGCCGAAATGGCCCCATGGTTTTGTGAGCAAGCGTACTGGCGAAAATACCTTGAGCGGACGTCGCCGGCACGCTTCAAGTTACCAGCACAACGAATCATCGAAAAGAATCGGTTACATGAGGCAGATGATGCAGAGGGCATGGAGGCATTTAACCAATGGGAGGCGGACTGGTTGCGTGATCAGCGTATGGCGTTGACCGAGGCGGCCATGCAGCGCGCGGCATATATGTGGAACGTTAACATCCCCGAATGAATGATAGGGGGGCAGGCACAATTCCAGGAATGCTTACTCCCTATATCTGCCCCAGCAGCCAGCCACGAAAAGCTTTCAGCGACGGCAGCGCTTCATTTCGCGAAGGGTAGACAAGGTAATAGCTACGCTGGCTGGCAATGGCGCTGCCTGGGCTAAACAGCTCGCCTTTGCTCAATTCCTCGTCAACCAGGATTCTCGGCACCAGGCCGATCCCGATCCCGGCCCGTACCGCCTGGATCAGGTGCGAGGTCAGCTCGAAACTGGGCCCCAGGCGCATGCCCCGGTGCGGCAGGCTGTGGTGCGAGAACCACTCGCCCCAGGCATGCGGGTTGTTCGCTACGTTGAGCAGCACTTCCTGGCTGATTCGTGCCGGGCCCCAGCCTTGAGTATCTGTGCCGGCTTCCGGCGGCAGTATGACCACCAGTTCCTCGGCGTGAAGGCGATGGCAGATCAGCCCTGGCAGGTCATGGCTGGCTACGCCGATGGCCGCATCGATCTCGCTGGTGTCGAAGTTGATAGCTTCGATCCTTGAATGAATGTGCACCAGCATCCCTGGGTGAGCGCTGTAGAACTCATGAAGCCTGGGCAACAACCACTTCGAACCAAAGGTGGGCAGGGTGGCCAGGCGCAAGGTGCCGACCCCCGACTGATAGGCCAGCGCCTGCAGCGTGGCGCTGCGGATGCGCCCCAGTGCCTCGCTGAGTTCGCGCTGGTACAGGCGGCCAACATCGGTCAGCTGCACCTGGCGCCCTTCACGGCGGAACAGGGTCAGGCCCAGTTGCTGCTCCAGTGCCTGCACCTGGCGGCTGACCGCGCTCTGGGTCAGCGACAGTTCGGCGGCGGCGCGGGTGTAGCTTTCATGCCGGGCGGCGGCCTCGAAAGCCAGCAGCAGCGACATGGACGGTGTCAGGTGGCGGTAATTCATTCATAAAAGTCATTGATAGCGGCAGGATTATCCGTTTGCCCCTGACGCCAAACTACAGGAACATTGGTCTATACGTCATCCCTGCATGCAAACACCCATGCCGGGACGACAGGAATCCCGTGAATTAGCCTATATCAAGAGGCCATCCTTCGATGATCGCCCAGCTTTCCACCGTTGCACCCGGCGCCAACTACCCCGAATTCCTCGAAGCCCTGCGCAACAGCGGCTTCCGCGGCCAGATCAGTGCCGACTACGGCACCCGCACGGTGCTGGCCACCGACAACTCGATCTACCAGCGTCTGCCACAGGCGGCGGTGTTTCCGCTGGACGCCGACGATGTGGCGCGGGTTGCTGCACTGATGGGGGAAGGGCGCTTCCAGGACGTCAAGCTGACCCCGCGTGGCGGCGGCACCGGCACCAACGGCCAGTCGCTGACAGACGGCATCGTCGTCGACCTGTCGCGGCACATGAACAAGATCCTCGAAATCAACGTCGAGGAGCGTTGGGTGCGGGTGCAGGCCGGTACGGTCAAGGACCAGCTCAACGCTGCGCTCAAGCCCCACGGTCTGTTCTTCGCCCCTGAGCTGTCCACCTCCAACCGCGCCACTGTCGGCGGCATGATCAACACCGACGCCAGCGGCCAGGGCAGCTGCACCTACGGCAAGACCCGCGACCACGTACTGGAACTGCACAGCGTGCTGCTGGGTGGCGAGCACCTGCACAGCCTGCCGATCGACGATGCTGCGCTGGAGCAGGCCTGCGCCACGCCCGGTCGGGTCGGCGAGGTGTACCGCATGGCCCGCGATATCCAGGAAACCCAGGCCGAACTGATCGAAACCACCTTCCCCAAGCTCAACCGCTGCCTGACCGGCTACGACCTGGCGCACCTGCGCGACGAGCAGGGCCGCTTCAACCTCAACAGCGTGCTGTGCGGCGCCGAGGGGTCGCTGGGCTACGTGGTCGAGGCCAAGCTCAACGTGCTGCCGATTCCCAAGTACGCGGTGCTGGTCAACGTGCGCTACACCAGCTTCATGGATGCCCTGCGTGACGCCAATGCGCTGATGGCGCACAAGCCGCTGTCGATCGAGACCGTCGACTCCAAGGTGCTGATGCTGGCGATGAAGGATATCGTCTGGCACAGCGTTGCCGAATACTTCCCGGCCGACCCCGAGCGCCCGACCCTGGGTATCAACCTGGTGGAGTTCTGCGGCGACGAGCCGGCCGAGGTCAACGCCCGGGTGCAGGCATTTGTCGAGCACCTGCAAGCCGATACCAGTGTCGAGCGCCTGGGCCATACCCTGGCCGAGGGATCTGAAGCGGTTACCCGCGTCTACGTCATGCGCAAGCGCTCGGTCGGGTTGCTGGGCAACGTCGAAGGCGAGGTGCGGCCGCAGCCTTTCGTGGAAGACACCGCCGTGCCGCCAGAGCAATTGGCCGACTACATTGCCGACTTCCGTGCCTTGCTCGATGGCTACGGCCTGGCCTATGGCATGTTCGGCCACGTCGATGCTGGCGTACTGCATGTGCGCCCCGCACTGGACATGAAAGATCCGGCCCAGGCAGCACTGGTCAAGCCGATTTCCGACGCCGTGGCGGCACTGACCAAAAGCTACGGCGGCCTGCTGTGGGGCGAACACGGCAAGGGTCTGCGTTCGGAGTACGTGCCGGAATACTTCGGCGAACTGTACCCGGCGCTGCAGCGCCTGAAGGGCGCCTTCGACCCCTTCAACCAGCTCAACCCCGGCAAGATCTGCACGCCGCCAGACAGCGCCGAAGGCCTGACCAAGGTCGATGGCGTGCCCCTGCGCGGCGACCTTGATCGCACCATCGACGAGCGTGTCTGGCAGGACTTTGCCAGCGCCGTGCACTGCAACGGCAACGGCGCCTGCTACAACTACGACCCCAACGACGCCATGTGCCCGTCGTGGAAGGCCACCCGTGAACGCCAGCATTCGCCCAAGGGCCGTGCCTCGCTGATGCGCGAGTGGCTGCGCCTGCAAGGCGCAGCGAACATCGACGTGCTGGCTGCGGCGCGCAACAAGGTGTCGTGGCTCAGGGGCCTGCCGGCACGCCTGCGCAACAACCGTGCGCGCAGCCAGGGCCAGGAAGACTTCTCCCATGAAGTGTACGACGCCATGGCCGGTTGCCTGGCGTGCAAGTCGTGCGCCGGCCAGTGCCCGATCAAGGTCAATGTGCCGGACTTCCGCTCGCGCTTCCTCGAGCTGTACCACGGTCGCTACCAGCGCCCGCTGCGTGACTACCTGATCGGTTCGCTGGAGTTCACCGTCCCGTACCTGGCGCATGCACCGGGGCTGTACAACGCGGTGATGGGCTCCGGATTCGTGGGCAAGCTGCTGGCGGACAAGGTCGGCATGGTCGACAGCCCGCTGATCAGCCGCTTCAACTTCCAGGCCACCCTGGCCCGCTGCCATGTCGGCGTGGCCAGCGTGCCGGCCCTGCGTGAACTGACTCCGGCCCAGCGCGAGCGCAGCATCGTGCTGGTGCAGGATGCCTTTACCCGCTACTTCGAAACACCGTTGCTGTCGGCCTTCATCGACCTGGCCCATCGCCTGGGCCACCGGGTGTTCCTGGCGCCGTACAGCGCCAACGGCAAGCCGCTGCATGTGCAGGGCTTCCTTGGGGCGTTCGCCAAGGCGGCGGTCCGCAACGGCACCCAGCTCAAGGCCCTGGCCGACTGTGGTGTGCCGCTGGTGGGCCTGGACCCGGCGATGACCCTGGTGTATCGCCAGGAGTACCAGAAGGTGCCAGGCCTGGAGGGTTGCCCGAAGGTGCTGCTGCCGCAGGAA
>NZ_JABMCW010000520.1:0-2712 GCF_013179705.1 Pseudomonas sp. CM25
GCCACTTTCAAGCGTTGAGGAAAGCCACATGAAATTTTCGTTGTTCGTACACATGGAACGTTGGGATGAACAGGTCAGCCACCGCCAGCTGTTCGAAGACCTGACCGAACTGACCCTGATGGCCGAAGACGGCGGTTTCAGCACCGTGTGGATCGGCGAACACCACGCCATGGAATACACCATTTCGCCGAGCCCGATGCCGCTGCTGGCCTACCTGGCCGCGCGCACCGAGAAGATTCGTCTGGGCGCCGGCACCATCATCGCGCCGTTCTGGAACCCGATTCGCGTGGCGGGCGAGTGCGCCCTGCTCGACGTGATCAGCAACGGTCGCATGGAAGTGGGCCTGGCCCGCGGCGCTTACCAGTTCGAGTTCGATCGCATGGCCAACGGCATGCCGGCCACCGACGGCGGCAAGGCGCTGCGCGAGATGGTGCCGGTGGTGCGCAAGCTGTGGGAAGGCGACTATGCCCATGACGGCGAAGTCTACAAGTTCCCGACCTCCACCAGCGTGCCCAAGCCATTCAACGCTACGCCGCCGATGTGGATCGCCGCGCGCGACCCAGACTCGCACAACTTTGCCGTGGCCAATGGCTGCAACGTGATGGTCACCCCCTTGATGAAGGGTGACGAAGAAGTGCTGGACCTGAAGAACAAGTTCCAGGCAGCACTGGACAACAACCCCGACGTGCCGCGCCCGCAATTGATGGTGTTGCGTCACACCCACGTGCACAGCCCGGCCGAGCCCGAAGGCTGGAAGGTCGGCGCCCAGGCCATCTCGCGCTTCTACCGCACCTTCGACGCCTGGTTCGGCAACAAGACGGTGCCGGTCAACGGCTTCCTTGAGCCAAGCCCGGAATCGAAGTTTGCCGAAGTGCCGGCGTTCCAGCTGGAGAACATCCGCAAAAACACCATGATCGGTACGCCGGAAGAGATCATCGCGCGCATCAAGTACTACCAGGAGCTCGGCGTCGACGAGTTCAGCTTCTGGTGCGACAACAGTCTGCCTCACGCCGAGAAGAAGAAGTCGCTGGAGCTGTTCATCAAGGAAGTGGTACCGGCGTTCGCCTGAATTCCCATTGCCTGAATTGTTGCGGGACGCAGCCCGCTCCCGTGGGCCCTTGTGGCCCGCGTGAGCGGGCTTTTTTTCGAGTGGTGCCCGCGAAGAGGCCAGTACAGACGGCACGGAAATCAAGGCATCAGCCCACCTTTCGTCCCCCCGGCAAGAGAAATTTCCAGACATCTCTTGCACAACAAATATTATGGTATACCATCAGACAACAAGAGCTGATAACCCTCACCAGGAGCCACCCATGAGTTTCGAAATCCGCAAGATCGTCACCTACTCCGAAGAGACCCGCATCGAAGGCGGCAAGGCCACCGACAAGCCGGTGACCATGGTCGGCCTGGCCGTGGTGATCAAGAACCCATGGGCCGGTCGCGGTTTTGTTGAAGACCTGAAGCCGGAAATTCGCGCCAACTGCTCCGAGCTGGGCGCGCTGATGGTCGAGCGCCTGACCGCCGCCATCGGCGGTGCCGACAAGATCGAAGCCTACGGTAAAGCCGCTGTGGTCGGCGCCGATGGCGAGATCGAGCACGCTTCGGCGGTGATCCACACCCTGCGCTTCGGCAACCATTACCGCGAAGCGGTACAGGCCAAGAGCTACCTGAGCTTCACCAACAAGCGCGGCGGCCCAGGCACTTCGATCCAGATCCCGATGATGCAGAAGGACGACGAAGGCCTGCGCTCGCACTACATCACCCTGGAAATGCAGATCGAAGACGCCCCGCGTGCCGACGAAATCGTCGTGGTCCTGGGCGCAGCCGACGGCGGCCGCCTGCACCCGCGTATCGGCAACCGCTACATCGACCTGGAAGAACTGGCTGCCGAAAAAGCCAACGCTCAATAACAACAACCAAGACGGGCCGGGGCGTGGCGTGCTTACCCGCCGCGCCCGACCTTCAAGGAGCGCCCTCCATGATTCAGCCTGTCGCTGAACGCACACCTGCCGGCACCAGCTACCTTGCCGTCGGCCAGGGCCAGCCCGTGGTACTGATCCACGGCGTGGGCCTGAACAAGGAAATGTGGGGCGGTCAGATCGTTGGCCTGGCCAACGACTACCGCGTCATCGCCTATGACATGCTCGGCCACGGCCAAAGTGCCCTGCCGGCTGCCGACACCAACCTGGAAGGCTATGCCGCCCAGCTTGCCGAACTGCTCGACCACCTGCAGATCCCACAGGCCACCGTGATCGGCTTTTCCATGGGTGGCCTGGTTGCCCGGGCCTTCGCCCTCAATTACCCGCAGCGCCTGGCTGCGCTGGTGGTGCTCAATAGCGTGTTCAACCGCACCCCCGAGCAGAGTGCCGGCGTTATCGCCCGCGCCGCCCAGGCCGCGGAGCTGGGCCCCGATGCAAACGTGGATGCCGCCCTGGACCGCTGGTTCAGCCGTGAATACAAGGCTGCCAACCCGGCGCAGGTCGCTGCCATTCGCCAGGTGCTGGCGAGCAACGACCCGCAGGGCTACCACACCACTTACTCGCTGTTTGCCACCCAGGACATGTACCGCGCCAGCGACCTGGGCAGCATCCAGGTGCCCACGCTGATCGCCACCGGCGAACTCGACTCGGGCTCCACCCCGGCCATGACCCGCCAGCTTGCCGCCAGCATCCCTGGCGCACACAGCGTGGTGCTGGCCGAGCAACGGCATATGAT
>NZ_JABMCW010000521.1:0-2708 GCF_013179705.1 Pseudomonas sp. CM25
CATTGAGCACATCCGAGTTGGTGCTGGTGCCGCCTTCCTTGAAACCCTTGCGGGTCGAGGTCAGCGAGCGTTCGTTGGAGGCCACGGCCTTTTCCAGTGCATGAACACGCAGGGCGCCACTTTGCACGCCGCGGTACTCGCGGGTGGTGTCGGAAATCACCTCCTGGCGCGTGGCGTCCAGCTCGTCCAGGGCCTTGGAGCTGTTGGCGCTGGCCTGGCGGGTCAGGGCGCTGGTGCTGCCACCACTGTACAGCGGGATGTTCAGCTCCAGGCCGATCGAGCTGTAGTGGTTGCGCTGGTTCAGCTCGGAAATCGACTGGCTGCTGCCGGCGTTATAGCCGGCGACGAAATCCAGGGTCGGCCAGTGCCCCGCGCGGGCGCGATGCACTTCTTCCTCGGCCAGCTCGTAGTTGTGCCGCCGCGCATGAATCAGCGGGCTGTCGGCCTGGGCTTTTACCAGCCAGTCCTGCAGGTTGCCTGGCAGCAGCGGCGGTGTGCTGAAGCCTGGCTGCAGGGTGGTCAGGGCCTGGGGCGTTTCGCCGATGTACTCCTCCAGCTTGCGGCGGGTGTTGACCAGGTTGTCCTGGGCATCGATCAGGTCGGCCTCGGCCAGGTCGCGGCGGGCCACCGACTCGTCGATATCGGTGATGGTGCCGGCACCCAGCTCCTTGCGCCGCTTCGCCGAAGCCATCTGTTCCTCGAAGGCGCTCAGCTTGGCCTTGGCCAGGGTGATGGTTTCGCTGGCCAGCAGCACGTCGAAGTAGGCATCTGCCAGGCGCACGGCGGCGTCCTGGCTCTTGGCGTCGAACACCGCCACGCTGTAGTCGGCGCGTTGCTGGCCCTGGCGGTACTCGGCCATCTTCTGCTTGTTGAACAGCGGTTGGCGCAGGCGCACGTTGGCGCCTTTCGAATCGTAATTCAGGTCGTTGTCCTGGCCATTCTGGCGCTGGCTGCCATCGACCTTGTTGAAGTAGGCTGCCGCGTTGATCTGCGGCAGCAGGCCGGCCTCGCCGATGGCGCGATTCTCGCCGCCGGCTTGTTTTTCATGCACCGCAGCGCGGTAGATCGGGCCTTGGTACTGCAGCAGGTCCCAGGCTTGTTTCAGGTCCATGGCACTGGCCTGTACCGACAAACCCAGCAGGCACAACATCAGGCACGGGCGTTTCATGTCATTGCTCCTTGAACGCGGCGTCCACGCGTTCGAGCATCGGTTTGAGCAGGTAGCTGAGCAGGTTGCGCTCGCCGGTCTTGATGGTGACGGTGGCAGGCATGCCGGGGCGGATGTGGTTGCTGCCCAGCAGGCCCATGCCGGCTGGTGTCACTTCAACCTGGGCCAGGTAGAACGGCTGCTTGCTTTCTTCATCGAGCAGGCGGTCGGCGGAGATGGTCTTGACCCTGCCAGGAATATTCGGCGTCTGCGCATGGTTGAAGGCCGGGAAGGCAATGTCCACGGCCAGGCCCGGGACCATCTTGTCGATGGCCTGCACCGGGATCATTGCGTCGACCTGCAGCGGCTCGCCCAGCGGCACGACTTCCATGATCTTGGCCCCAGGCTGGATGATGCCGCCGACGGTAGCGATGCTCAGCGCCTGGACCATGCCGTCGATCGGCGAGCGGATAACCGTGTGGCTCACTTCGTAGTCCAGCGCGCGCAGGCGGTCGGCCAGGGTGGTGTTTTCCTTGGCGGTGTCGGTCAGTTGCGACTCCACTTCCTTCAGGTAGTCGTGCTGACGCTGCAGCATGCGCAGCTTGATCTCGGTGGCCTGGCTGCGCGCTCGGGCAATGTTGTTGAGGTTTTCCGCCTGGCCAGCGGACAGGTCGGCGTTGCTGCGCTCCAGCTCCAGCAGGCGGTTGCGCGGCACATAGCCCTCGGCTGCCAGCACCCGGGTGCCTTGCAGTTCCTGGTTGAGAAAGCCGATTTGCGAGGCGCGAGCCCCGTACACCTGCTGCAGGCCTTTAAGCTGCACTGCCGAGGCGGTAAGGTTTTCCTCGAGAATGCTCAGCTCGCCGGCCAGGCCCGCACGGCGGGTGTCGAGCAGGCGTTGCTGCAGGTCCATGGCCGCCAGCAGCCTGGGGTCACTGCCGTAGTGCTGGAGCAGGGCGGGGTCGAAGGCGACCGTGTCGCGGTCGTCACGCTCGGCTTCCAGGCGGTTTTCCACGGTCTTGCTGACAATGTACTGGGCGCTGAGCGCGCCCTGTTCGGCCACTGCGCGCAGGGCGTCGAGGCGTACCAGCTCCTGCCCTTTGTTCACGACATCGCCTTCGCGGACCAGAATCGCCTCGACGGTGCCACCGGTCAGGTGCTGGACCGCCTTGCGGTTGCTGGTGACCTTGACCGTGCCGGTGGCGACGATGCCGGCGTCCAGGGGCGCCAGGCACGACCACAGCAAGAAGCCGCCAAAGCCTGCGACCACCATCCACAAGCCCCAGCGTGCCGGCCGACCGGCATCGAGGTCGATCAGCTTGCTGGCATCGGCGGGAATCAGTTCGCTGTGTTGAATCATCTGCATGATCGGCTACTCCCGTACCTTTACCGAAGCCAACGGCGTCGCAGCGCCTGCGGGGATCACGCTGGCCTTGCGCAGCGCCGCGAACACTTCATCGCGGCTGCCCAGCATGTGTACCCCACCGTCACGCAGCATCAGCACCTGGTCGACTGCGCACAGCACATTGGGGCGGTGGGAAATCAGCACTACCGTGGCCCCGCG
>NZ_JABMCW010000522.1:0-2687 GCF_013179705.1 Pseudomonas sp. CM25
TAGTTATTCGCCTTCGTCGAAGAAGTTGTTGATCAGCTCGACCAGCGCGTCCATGGCGTCGTTGTCCTGATCACCTTCGGTATGCAGGTGCACCTGGGTGCCCTTGCCGGCCGCGAGCATCATCACCGCCATGATGCTCTTGCCGTCCACCAGTTTGTCCGGCGCACGGCCAACCCGCACCTGGCAGGGAAAACGGCCGGCAACGCCGACGAACTTGGCTGCCGCCCGGGCATGCAAACCCAGCTTGTTGATGATGGTGATTTCACGGGCGGGCATGGTGGGGCGGATCCTTGGGCTAGAGGTCGCGGTGGCGGACCTGGACGTTTTTCAGGGATTTCTGCAGCAACTGGCCAAGGCGTTCGGTGATGTACACCGAGCGGTGGTGGCCACCCGTGCAGCCGATGGCGATGGTCACATAAGCGCGATTGCTGGCGGCGAAACGGGGCAGCCACTTGAGCAGGTAGCTGGAAATGTCGTTGAACATTTCTTCGACATCGGGCTGTGCAGCCAGGTAGTCGACCACCGGCTGATCAAGGCCGGAGTGCTCGCGCAGCTCGGGCTTCCAGTAGGGGTTGGGCAGGCAGCGTACATCGAACACCAGGTCGGCATCGACCGGCATCCCGCGCTTGAAGCCGAACGACTCGACCAGGAACGCCGTGCCGGGCTCGGGTTGGTTGAGCAGGCGCAGCTTGATCGAGTCCCGCAACTGGTACAGGTTGAGGTTGGTGGTGTCGATCTTGAGGTCGGCCAGGTCTGCAATCGGCCCCAGCAAATCGCTTTCGACGCGGATGGCTTCGGCGAGCGAGCGGTCGGCGTTGGTCAGCGGGTGGCGTCGGCGGGTTTCCGAGAAACGCTTGAGCAGCACCTCTTCGTCGGCATCCAGGTACAGCACGTCGCACTGGATGTGCCGGGCACGGGCTTCTTCAAGCAGTTCCGGGAAGCGCGTCAGGTGGCTGGGCAGGTTGCGTGCGTCAATAGACACGGCCACCTTGGGTTGCAGCAATTCGGTATTGATCAGTGCGTTTTCCGCCAGCTGCGGCAGCAGCCCGGCGGGCAGGTTGTCAATACAGTAAAAACCGTTGTCTTCCAGGACATCGAGGGCGGTGCTCTTGCCGGAGCCGGACCGGCCGCTGACGATGATCAGGCGCATGTTCAGTGCTCGTTCTGTACGTCCAGGACAACCTGGAACAGGGCGTCACTGCTGGTGGCCGCACGCAGGCGATCACGGACCTCCTTGCGATCGAGCATGCTGGCAATCTGGCGCAGCAGTTCCAGGTGGGCATCGGTGGCGGCTTCAGGCACCAGCAGGACGAACAGCAGGTCCACCGGCGCGCCATCGATGGCGTCGTAATCGATAGGGGCTTCCAGGTGCAGCAGGGCGCTGACCGGTGCCGAGCATCCTTCAAGCCGGCAGTGCGGGATGGCAATGCCATTGCCGAAACCGGTCGACCCGAGTTTTTCCCGGGCGACCAGTTTTTCGAAGACGTCTTGCATCTCCAGTTCTGGCACTTGATCGGCGATGACGTTGGCGACCTTTTCAAGGGCGCGCTTCTTGCTGCCGCCCGGCACGTTCACAAGTGAACGGCCGGGGGTCAGGATGGTTTCAAGTCGGATCATGGATGAGGGGGATCAGCGGGCAGCTGCACCTTGCAGCAGGCTTTGCTGTTTTTCCTTGTGTTTTTTCAATTGGCGGTCGAGCTTGTCGGCCATGGCGTCGATCGCTGCATACATGTCTTGGTCTTCGGCATTGGCAACCACCTCGCCGCCAGGAATCTGCAGGGTCGCTTCGACTTTCTGCTGCAGCTTCTCGACTTTCAGGATGACCTGGGCGTTGGTGATCTTGTCAAAGTGCCCCTCCACGCGAGCCAGCTTTTCAAGCACGTACTCACGCAGTGGTTCGGTGACTTCTACATGGTGTCCACTGATGTTGACTTGCATACAGCTTCTCCTTTGTTGCCCGTGCATAAAGAGGCAGGTCTTGCACCTGCCCCAGAAACGCTGTGGCACATCCCAGGGGCTACATCAGTCGCTTGCGCTCGCTCGACGGTGCGATGCCGAGAGACTCGCGGTACTTGGCGACGGTGCGACGGGCTACCTGGATGCCTTGTGCCTCCAGTAAACCAGCGATCTTGCTGTCACTCAATGGCTTTTTCTGATTTTCCGCCGCAACCAGTTTCTTGATGATCGCGCGAATCGCCGTGGACGAGCATTCTCCGCCTTCGGAGGTGCTGACGTGGCTGGAGAAAAAGTACTTCAGTTCGTAGATGCCACGCGGCGTGTGCATGTATTTCTGCGTGGTCACCCGCGAAATGGTCGACTCGTGCATGCCCACCGCTTCGGCGATGTCATGCAGCACCAACGGCTTCATGGCTTCATCGCCGTGGTCGAGGAAACCACGCTGGTGTTCGACGATTTGCGTGGCAACCTTCATCAGGGTTTCGTTGCGGCTTTGCAGGCTCTTGATGAACCAGCGCGCCTCCTGCAGCTGGTTGCGCATGAAGGTGTTGTCGGCGCTGGTGTCGGCGCGGCGCACGAAGCCTGCGTATTGCGGGTTGACGCGCAGGCGCGGGATGGCCTCCTGGTTCAGTTCGACCAGCCAGCGCTCGCTGTCCTTGCGCACGATCACGTCGGGCACCACGTATTCAGGCTCGCTGGACTCGATCTGCGAACCAGGCCGCGGGTTGAGG
>NZ_JABMCW010000523.1:0-2686 GCF_013179705.1 Pseudomonas sp. CM25
GGCCATGAAGTTCGCTGCGAAAGCTGTCGCTCTCAGTCTGTCCGTGCTGTTCAGCCTCGAAACCTATGCCACCGAGCTCAAGCATTGGCCCGCCGAGGCTGCCAGGCAGCTCGACAGCATGATTGCTGCCAATGCCAACCAAGGCAATTACGCGGTGTTCGACATGGACAACACCAGTTACCGCTACGACCTTGAAGAGGCGTTGCTGCCTTTCATGGAAAACAAGGGCCTGCTAAGCCGTGAGAAACTCGACCCTTCGCTGAAACTGATGCCATTCAAGGATACCGCCGAGCACAAGGAAAGCCTTTTCAGCTACTACTACCGGCTGTGCGAAGTGGACGACATGGTCTGCTACCCGTGGGTGGCCCAGGTGTTCTCCGGCTTTACCCTGCAGGAGCTGAAGGTGCAGGTAGATGAGCTGATGGCCACCGCCCAGCCGATCCCCAGTACCTATTACGAAGGGGATCAGGTCAAGGCCATCGAGGTACAGCCGCCCAAGGTCTTCAAGGGCCAGGCCGAGTTGTACAACAAGCTGATGGAGAACGGTATCGAGGTCTATGTGGTTTCTGCCGCCTCCGAGGAGCTGGTGCGCATGGTCGCCTCGGACCCTAAGTAAGGCTACAACGTGAAGCCGCAGAACGTGATTGGCGTAAGCCTGCTGCTCAAGGACAGGGCCAGCGGCCAGCTGACCACCGCGCGCAAGCAGATCAGCGCCGGGCAATACGATGCCAAGGCCAATCAGGGGCTGGAGCTCACCCCGTACCTGTGGACCCCGGCCACCTGGATGGCGGGCAAGCAGGCAGCGATCCTGACCTATATCGATGAGTGGAAGAAGCCGGTGCTGGTGGGCGGTGATACGCCGACCAGTGACGGCTACATGCAGTTTCATGGCGTGGACGTGAGCAAGGGTGGCATCCACTTGTGGATAAACCGCAAGGCCAAGTACATGGACCAGCTGAACGGGATGATTGCCAGGAACGCGGCGGCGCAGGCCAGGGAAGGATTGCCGGTGACGGCGGACAAGAACTGGGTGATCGTGACGCCGGAGCAGATTCAGTAATTGTTGTGTTGCCTGTACTGGCCCTATCGCCGGCAAGCCAGCTCCCACAGGTACTCCACAGCATCTGAAATCTGTGCAGTACCTGTGGGAGCGGGTTTACCCGCGAAGAGGCCGGCACAGGCATAAAAAAACCGGCGCTCAAGGCGCCGGTTTCTCATTTCCGCCAGAGAGAGCTTCAGAGCCCTTCGAGCATCGCCTTGTTACGCACAGCACCCTTGTCGGCACTGGTCGCCAGCAGGGCATAAGCCTTCAGCGCGGTAGTCACCTTGCGTGGGCGAACTTCAACCGGTTTCCAGCCCTTCTTGTCCTGCTCGATACGACGCTGAGCCAGCTCTTCGTCACTGACCAGCAAGTTGATCGAACGGTTGGGGATGTCGATCAGCACCTTGTCGCCGTCGCGCACCAGGCCGATGGCACCGCCTGCGGCAGCTTCCGGCGAGGCGTGGCCGATCGACAGGCCCGAGGTACCGCCCGAGAAGCGACCGTCGGTGAGCAGCGCGCACGCCTTGCCCAGGCCTTTGGACTTCAGGTACGAGGTCGGGTAGAGCATTTCTTGCATGCCCGGGCCGCCTTTCGGGCCTTCGTAGCGAATGATCACGATGTCGCCCGCCTGCACTTCGTCGGCAAGGATGCCGCGTACGGCGCTGTCCTGGCTTTCGAAGATCTTCGCGTTGCCTTCGAACACGTGGATCGACTCGTCGACACCGGCGGTTTTTACCACGCAGCCGTCGAGGGCGATGTTGCCGTACAGCACGGCCAGGCCGCCCTCTTGCGAGTAGGCGTGTTCAAAGCTGCGGATGCAGCCGTTTTCACGGTCGTCGTCGAGGGTTTCCCAACGGGTCGACTGGCTGAACGCAGTCTGGGTCGGGATGCCGGCAGGGCCTGCCTTGAAGAAGGTGTGCACTGCTTCGTCATCGGTCTGGGTGATGTCCCACTTGGCGATGGCTTCTTCCATGCTGTTGCTGTGCACGGTCGGCAGGTCGGTGTGCAGCAGGCCGCCACGGGCCAGCGAGCCGAGGATGCTGAAGATGCCGCCGGCGCGATGCACGTCTTCCATGTGGTACTTCTGGATGTTTGGCGCAACCTTGCACAGCTGCGGCACCGTGCGCGACAGGCGGTCGATGTCGCGCAGGTCGAACTCGACCTCGCCTTCCTGGGCTGCTGCCAGCAAGTGCAGGATGGTATTGGTCGAACCGCCCATGGCGATGTCGAGCATCATGGCGTTTTCGAACGCCTTGAAGTTGGCGATGCTGCGCGGCAGCACGGAGGCGTCGTTTTCGCCGTAGTAGCGCTTGCACAGCTCGACGATGGTGCGGCCGGCAGTGAGGAACAGCTGCTCGCGGTCGGAGTGGGTGGCCAGGGTCGAACCGTTGCCTGGCAAGGCCAGACCCAGGGCTTCGGTCAGGCAGTTCATCGAGTTGGCGGTGAACATACCCGAGCACGAACCGCAGGTCGGGCAGGCGCTACGCTCGTACTCGGCGACTTTTTCGTCGGAAGCCGAGGAGTCCGCAGCGATGACCATGGCATCGACCAGGTCCAGGCCGTGGCTGGCCAGCTTGGTCTTGCCGGCCTCCATCGGGCCACCGGAAACGAAGATGACCGGGATGTTCAGGCGCAGGGCGGCCA
>NZ_JABMCW010000524.1:0-2685 GCF_013179705.1 Pseudomonas sp. CM25
GCCGACGCCGGCGTGTCGATCAGCTTGCTGACCAACTCTCTGGAGGCCACCGACGTACCGGCTTCGCACGGTGCTTACGCGCCCTATCGCAAGACCTTGCTTCAGCATGGTGTGAAGCTGTTCGAGTTACGTCGCCAGGCCGGTGGTCGAAGTGATAGCGATACCAAGCCGCATTTCTCCCACAAGGGGTCCTCCAGCAGCCCCTCCAGTAGCTCCGACTCCAGCCTGCATACCAAAGCGATAGTGTTCGACCAACAGAAAGCCTTTGTCGGTTCGTTCAATTTCGATTCGCGCTCTTTGCTGTGGAACACCGAGGTCGGTGTCTTGGTTGATGATCCGCAGCTCGCCGGACGGGTGCGCGAACTGGCCCTGGAGGGCATGGCACCTGCCCTGAGTTACCAGGCCCGGCTGGAAGATAATCATCTGGTCTGGGTCACCGAGGACAATGGCCAACAACGCACGTTGACCACTGAACCGGGGGGCTGGTGGCGGCGCTTCAATTCGTGGCTCAGCAGCACGATAGGGCTTGAAAAGATGCTATAGCGTGGGTAGGACAAATCATGCGCAAGTGGATGAAAGGCCCCCGGCGGGTCGTCAGCCAACTGATCACGGCAGTGAGTATTTGCGTGATCGCAATCACCGTTGACATGCGGGTATTCGCCTTACCTCAAACCGCTGATGAAATAAAAGGCCTGCTAGAGTTTGTAGAAAAAAGTGGCTGCAGATTCATTCGTAACGGCGCCGACTATTCAGGCCCCCGAGCCCGAGCGCACCTGGAGCAGAAGCTCAATTATCTCGAAAGCAAGAACATGGTGAAAAGCGCGGAAGACTTCATTGACCTTGCTGCGACTAAAAGCAGTGTTAGTGGCCGTGCCTATGAGGTGCGATGCTCAGGAGATGTAGAACCAGCAAGCGTGTGGTTGCACAGAGAGCTACAAAAGCAACGGGAGGATCGCTGATCTCTACGTGAGCAAGTACCGATATGAGGCGCTGTCATCAACATCTCGTCCATTGCAGGCCTTGCGCCAGAGCTGCTCAACGGTCTCTATGGTGGCAGCAAAGAAATGCTCGAACGCTGCCGTGGAGTATGCCTTTGCAGGTATCCACTGTCGCAGGCCTTTGCGTTGCGGCACGCGCACGCCGAACAGAGCGCGGAGTTTGTCTGCCGGTATTTTCGATGGGTCTTCAGTGATGCCGACGGCACGCTGGTCCTGCACGTTGGAATGCCCGCGCCTGGGCAGATTCCCACTCCGTTTTCCAAGTTAGATCTTTAAACCGCCATCACGGCGACACATGGGCTCCAGCTTATTCTGCCGTTGGCGGGTGAAACTCGGCCCCGCTTCGCGCATGAAAATCTCCAGCGTCTTAGGGCCTATACCTTCAAAGCTCAGAAGCCAACGCTGAAATGTCGCGAGGTCGATGAGACCTAGGGTCAATGCGCTCATGCGTGTCTTCAAATCGTTTGAGAGCCCAGCGCCCAGCAAATGCAACCGCCTTGCCGTAGACTCGTCATAGCGGGCATACCCTGCCTGGCCGAGGTACCTGACCAGATCACGATGTGAGCATTGAGCCAGCTTCTCGGGCGTATCCAAGCCATGCCGAACAACAATGTTTCGATACGCCTCCACAGCGATCGAGGATCGAATCCTCTTCGCGATCAAAAAGCTCGCGAGCAGCCACTTGTACAACCCGTGGCTGCTCGCATCGCCGACCTCGATTCCAAAGTCAGCAGCAGTAATGGTGATCACCCTTTCGAACGTCTCGGATCAGTAGACCGCGGGTAGGTACGTTCTTCCTCAATGGTGCCGTCGGCTTTGTGGATCTTCACCGATCCAGTTTTGCCGTCAAAAAAATCGGCCAGTAAACCCACCAACTCCTGCTTTGTCGAGGCCCGCTTGGAGGCCCGGACAGCGCCTGCTTTTTTGAGCTCCCAACCATCGGGGGTTTGACTCAGATGATAGTTCTCCATTGCCTTGCTCCTCTGACCTGGATGGATTCACCGTCGTCCTCCATGTCTTGCTCGGCCTCGTCAGCATCAGTGGCGTCGGCGTCATTCATGGGTGGTGACGTGGGCTTTACCGGGTCATTGATATAGGGAACGCCACTGGGGCCCTGCTCTTCAGTTCCTGCGGTATTGGGCTGCATAATTAGTCCTCCTGCAGATGTTTGAGGACACACTCACGCCAACGTTCGATCGGAAAAGATATCAGCATTCTGGGTCAACAGCGGGGGTGTTGCGCAGGTGCAGCCTTCCGCTGCTCTACTTCTGCGTGGTTATTCAGCTATCGTGCATCCTCGCAGAAGCAGTGGATAGATTGGCACGCCGCACGGAGCGAGGAACGGTTGACCTACTGAAGGCGTAGTCGCCTTGACGGTACCCTTGGCCGATATACCCCGCCCGAACACTGGGAAGCCATGCGCTTCAAGCGCGGCGATGGGGTCACCTGGATGGCCCCATCGCCCTTGGTCCTCATAAGCTCATGCTCAGCAAGATACTTGCGATCGCGATGTGAGAAAGGTGAGGAATGCCGCGACCAAAAGAATAGCCGCGCTCGCGATGAACGTGCTTCGGTACCCGCTCGCGTCGAACAGCACACCGCCCACTGTTGAGCCCAGTGCGATGCACAACTGAACGACAGCTACCATCAAGCCACCGCCGGCCTCAGCGTTGTCTGGCATCGCTTG
>NZ_JABMCW010000525.1:0-2666 GCF_013179705.1 Pseudomonas sp. CM25
GGTATGCAGGCGTGCGGCCAGTTCGCGCAGGTCGAAGGGCTTGAGCAGGTAGTCGTCGGCGCCGGCCTGCAGGCCATCGACGCGGTCGGTGACTGCATCGCGGGCAGTGAGCACCAGCACGGGCAGTGTCTCGCCCTGCTGACGCAGGCGGCGCAGCAGCTTGAGGCCGTCTTCGT
Organism: Pseudomonas sp. CM25; assembly: GCF_013179705.1. Classification (NCBI taxonomy): domain Bacteria; kingdom Pseudomonadati; phylum Pseudomonadota; class Gammaproteobacteria; order Pseudomonadales; family Pseudomonadaceae; genus Pseudomonas; species Pseudomonas sp. CM25. The sequence continues at coordinate 177 of NZ_JABMCW010000525.1, forward strand.
CGGGCAGGCCGAGGTCGAGGATCATCACGTCGAACTGCGCGGCCTGCAACATCGCCCGCGCATCCTTGGCGTTGCCCACCCGGTCCACGGTCAGGCCCTGGGCGGTGAGGCCGGCACAGATGCCGGCGGCGATCAGGTCGTCGTCCTCGCAGAGCAGAACATGCATGGTGGAGGCTCCCGGAGTGGTGTGGCGGGTATTGCACCTTGGGCGGATTAAGGGGGGATTATGGACCTTTGTGGCCTGGGTGGGGTACTCGCTCAGGCTGCGCTAACGGCCTTGCCAATCGCCAATTTTCACACATCGGAAACGAAGTCGCCTTTTTCCTACGACTGACTCAGCAATTTCCGAACCCGATCCATGATGGGATTTCCCCCTGCCCACGCTGTCAGGGAGACACCCATGTACCTTGGTTACCCCGTACCCTCGTGGTCCGAGATCGAATCACGCATTGCCGATGAAACGGGCTATCAGGGACACGCCCATTATCGTACCCAGCTCAACGAACCGGCAGCTTCACTGGCCCTCAACCTACGTCGGGTCAGGGCTGTCCAGTCAGCCTTCAACCAGGCCGAATGGCAGGCCAGCAACATCCTGCGTCGGCGCTTTGCCGAGCTGGAAATCGCCAGCATCCTCAACGAACTGCTCCAGGCAGTGAGAGAGATGGCGATGATCGTCGTCGGCAGCACCCTCAGCGGCGCTGCCATTGGCGCCGGCATCGGGGTATTTGGCGCGGGGGCCGGGGCCATTCCCCTGGCCGGCACAGGCGCGATGATCGGGCTCAAGGTCAGTGGCTGGATACTGGGTGTACTAGGGCTTTCCTCGATTGCCGAATTCTTTATCGAAGGCCTGCCCCGCACCGGCAAGTACTACCTCGATGGCATCCGCATTGCCTGGGAGGGCACGCGGGACGAAAGCCAGAACCCGTTCGGGAGGGACGACCCGCACGCAGTTTCCAGGGCTGCTCACCACATCGCCCTGGGCCATGTGGACGTGGTGGTGTTGCTGCTGGGGGCAATGGTGTCGTATCTCACCCGCGGGCGCGGCGATGCCCGGGTGCTGGCACAGGAGACGGCAGCCAGCCGCAAAGGCGCAAGGCTGGGGCAATGGATGCTCAAGCATGAAGAGGGGTTGAAGCAACGGCCGGATCTGCAGGTGCCGGAGCGGCGCAAAGGAGCAGTGATTGAATCACAATCCATACCCCCGCAGCGGCCGACGGGCAAGGACAAGGAGCCGTCGCCAGGGAAGCCCGGTAGCATGCCGCTGCATACGGTGTCGTGCTTCAAGGCGGACAAATTGCCAGCATCGAAGCATGGAGAGTTTGAGCGGCAGTTGAAAGGGCAACAGGATGGATTGAACCGCCTGACGGTTGAAGAGTTCCTGGAAAATGTTAACAACCCCATCAAATGTGACCCCAAGTTTGCCAAAAAGGCACGTAGGGATCTATACACAAATTTAAGAGACAGGATTCACCAGGACTTATCCAGAACGATGGGGCCGCGTGAAGCAAGAAAGCTTTCGGAAACGCAAGCCAAGGAGACGATGTCAACGCTCGCAGCGTTGCACAACCCTGATCTTAGTGCGGGTGGACGAGACACTATCGCTGACTTCGGCGATAAAAAGGTTAATTCGAGCATCGGCCCTCAGTGGAAAAGCCGGATCGGAGGGCTCCGCCAAGTCGCCGAAGAAATGGCTGGGTCGGGTGGCGGGAGCGGCCATTTAAACGTGAAATTACACAAGTGCTGACAGACGGGAGATCATCATATGGATGAAGCATTCTCTGTTTTCATCGAAGAAGCTGGAGCACCCATGCACAGACAGGAGGTTCCCCCATCAACTATCGAAAACTATTTGGGGAAGCTACCGGACAAACTTCTGGAATATTGGATTGAGCATGGGTGGTGTGGGTACGGGGAAGGAATATTTTGGACCGTGAACCCAAAAGAGTATGAGGGGGTGGTCGCATCTGTGCTTGAGAGTGCAAATCTAGCAACCTTCGACAGATTTCATCTCATCGCCCGAGGCGCCTTTGGCGACCTTTACCTGTTTGGTGAAAGCACAGGATTTTCATTGAAAGTCGCGCCACACATAGGCCGTTATATTGCTAGTAAGCGTGAGATAACAACGGCCGACATGGACAGAGAGGTGCAAAATTTCTTTGCCAGTCGAGATCTGGATTCGAATGACTTCGGTGACATGTTTGTGCCTGCTAAAAATAGCCTCGGCATACTTGAACCCGAAGAAATGTACGGTTTCGTTCCGGCCTTGGCGTTCGGCGGACCAAGTGAGCTTGCCAATATCGAAAAAGTCAAGGCAGTGGAACACTTGATACTGCTTTCTCAGATTGCCACCCTCGAACCCTACAGTTTCTCCGACTTCTGAGCACACAAAAAGGACCTGACAAATGGACGTGATCTCACCGTTTTCCTGGAAACCTTCGGAACACCGTCGGCCACCAACCTGTAGCGCCCTGCGCCCTCGATCATTACCAA
>NZ_JABMCW010000526.1:0-2662 GCF_013179705.1 Pseudomonas sp. CM25
CCAGCGGCCGTCGGGGCATCAAGCAACTGTCGCGCTTTGAACTCGTGGTCATTCTGACGCTGGGTTCTGCTGCAGGGGATGTAACCTTTTACGAAGATGTGCCGCTGTTGCCGGTGGCGTTGGTGTTCCTCACGCTGCTACTGCTGTATCGGGGCACTGTCTACCTCATGACACGCAGCAAGGCGTGCGAAGCGTGGATCGACGGTTTGCCGATCACGGTGGTCAAGGATGGCATGTACGAAATCCATTCCCTGCGCAACATGAACATCTCGTCGAACGAGTTGTTCATGGAGCTACGCCAGCGAGGCGTCGAGCATCTGGGCCAGGTTCGCCTTGGCCTGCTGGAAACAGATGGCGACCTGAGCCTGTACTTCTACGATGGCCAGGACACCCGAGCGGGGCTGTCAGTGCTTCCGGCCGAGCATCGGCCTGAATACGTCAAACTACCCGCTGCCGGGGTGTATTGCTGCGTAAGCTGTGGCTACCCGGTCTACCTCGATGCAGAGGGTTCTGTCGCGTGTACCCGGTGCGGGCATGACGTGTGGTCTCCGGCGCTGGAAACGCTGCGCGGCCGGTAGCAGGTGCTTCATCTGCTTTGCAGCTGGGCGGCGATATCTGTCGCCAGTTCGATAAAGGCCCGAGCGGCTGATGTCTGGTAGGCCCCCTTGCGCTGCATCAACACCGCAGTACGCTGCAGCCGCTGCGGGCCGAGCTCGAGGGCAAACAGGCCTTCGTGCGCACGTGCGATGGTGGCAGGCAACAACGTCGAGAGCGTCGTCCTGCGGACCACTTCGATGACAGCACCAATCACATTGGCCTCCATGCGCACACGTGGGGTAATGCCGTGCTGGCGGCAGTAGCGGTCGATCTGCTCGCGGGTGGCAAACTCCGCACTGAGCAGGATCAGCGATTCGCCGCTCAGGGCATCGGGGTCGATAGCATGCTGCCCCGCCAGCGGGTGGTTGCCCCCGACCACCAGGGCGAGTGCTTCTACCAGCAGCGGCAGGGTGTCGATGTCCTCCGCGTGCCCGTCATCGAACGCGATGCCCACATCAAGCTCGTCGGCCAGCAGCTGCGCCTGCATCTGTTCCTGGGCGATTTCCCGCAGGTTCAGCGTGATATTCGGATATCGGCTGTAGAACGCCTCGACCACCGGCCCGACCAGGTAGGTGGTGAACGTTGGGGTTATCGCAACCCTGAGTGAACCCCGGCTCAGATCGCCCACGTCATGGATCGCCCGCTTGCCTTCTTCCAGCTCCTGCGAGGCCCGGCGCGCATAGCGCAAATAGACTTCCCCGGCGTCCGTCAGGCGCGTGGTACGCCCCGATCGGTCAAATAGCTGCGCCCCGAGGCTTTCCTCCAGTTGCCGGACCTGCTGCGACAGGGCGGGTTGGGAGACGTGCAGCGCTGCAGCCGCCTTGGTGAAGCTGTGGTGTTGCGCCACCGCGAGGAAGTACTTGATGTGTCGAGCAAGCATGCCACTAACCATAAGATTATCCGATGAGCAGCATCATAATTGAGACTTTTACCTTATGTAAGCAGCGCCGTAACCTCTGCTCCATCGCATCGCGACCCAGAGGAATCACCATGAAAGACATCATCGACGGTTTTCTGAAGTTTCAACGCAACGCCTTTCCGGAACGCGCCAACCTGTTCAAGGGCCTGGCCAACCAGCAAAGCCCACGGGCGCTGTTCATCTCCTGCTCCGACAGCCGGCTGGTGCCGGAACTGGTCACGCAGCGCGAGCCGGGCGACCTGTTCGTCATTCGCAACGCCGGCAACATCGTGCCGCCCTACGGCCCTGAGCCAGGGGGCGTATCAGCCTCGGTCGAGTACGCCGTCGCTGCCCTGCAGGTCTCCGACATCGTGATCTGTGGGCACTCCGATTGCGGCGCCATGACCGCCATTGCCACCTGCAAGTGCCTGGATCACATGCCCGCAGTAGCCGGCTGGTTGCGCTACGCCGACTCGGCTCGGGTAGTGAATGAAGCACGTGAGCACAAGGACCATCACAGCCGTGTCGACGCCATGGTCCGCGAGAACGTGATCGCCCAGCTGGTCAACCTGCGCACCCACCCCTCGGTACGTTTGGCCCTTGAAGAGGGCCGCATCGCGCTGCATGGCTGGGTCTATGACATCGAGAGCGGCCGTATGGATGCGTTCGACATCAACACCGGCAAGTTCGCCCCGCTGGTGGATAACCCCGGTGCACGCGCCGCCCCCTATCAACTGAAGCAATCTGCCTGAACCCGTTTTTTACCCTAGGAGACAACACCATGATCCAGTCGCAAACCAGCCAACATTCGCGCCTTGCCCTGACCGAAGTCATTCTCTTGGCCAAAGCCCGCAAAGACCTGTCGTTCGCCCAGATCACCGAGGGCACCGGCCTCTCCGAAGCGTTCGTCACCGCAGCGCTGCTGGGCCAGCACCCACTGCCCAAGCCTGCCGCCAGCGTGGTGGGCGAAACACTCGGCCTGGATGCGGATGCCGTGGCACTGCTGCAGACCGTGCCGATGCGCGGCAGCATCGAGAACGGCGTGCCGACCGACCCGACCGTTTACCGTTTCTACGAGATGCTGCAAGTGTACGGCACCACGCTGAAGGCGCTGGTCCACGAGAAGTTCGGTGACGGCATCATCAGTGCCATCAACTTCAAGCTGGA
>NZ_JABMCW010000527.1:0-2655 GCF_013179705.1 Pseudomonas sp. CM25
GCAACAGCCTGACCGATGAACGCCGGACGCTATGTATCGTCACCCAGATGACCGGGAACCGCCCCGCTGATGTGCTGGTGGACGAACGCGATGACAAGTTGGGCAGAGTCTGGCTTTCCATCAGTGCGGGGGGGGCGGCCGGCGTCAGTGAACTGACAGTCGCGTATGGCCCGGGGCGGATCGACATCGATCAGGGCGGTAAGCCTTACTACCAGGCGACCGCCGAGAGCCCTGCACATTTCTGCGTTGTCCGCGCCGTCTGGCAGCCCATGCCAGGGTTCCCCTTCAGCTTGGAGGGTTTCATCGTGTTGCCGCTGCCCTTGGGTGAGCACATCAACGCTTATCAGGCCCTCGAACAGGCTGCACAACGCGTGGGTGCACGAATGCTGTACAGCACATCAATGGAACAGGGCTAAATCATGGCTACCAATTATCTGTCGGTCATCACGGCTTGGATGAAGCAGCAAACAAGCCATCTTAACTGGGACCTCACATTTGCCACACGTCCCGAGCAACTGAACCAGCTGGTCGAGCAGGCGCATTTCAGTCAGGAGGACAGCGCTTGGGGCGATATCGAAGGCGAGATCGCCCTGCCTGGCTCCGGCGTTACCCATATCCTGACCGGCTACCGCATGGGGCCGCCAGTATTGGCGGCCATGCAGGCAGCGCATGCTTCGGCAAAGGTCCAGCAACGCATCGCCCTTGAGGGTGGTACGCACCTGAGCGTGGACAAGGTCGACGGCCTGCTCGGTCTGGCGGTGCATGATGTGCTGGACCCGCTGCCAGTGTCGCAGGCCCTGGTGCTTGCCAGCGATGCCCAGGGCGTGAGGGCCGACCTGCGCGATGGCACTGATACCGAACTCGATCTGGGCGGCGGCCTGCCCCAGCGCCTGGCCGCCGGGCGCTTCTTCAAGGATGTGCTCAGCGGCCTGGGCAGTGCCCGGCAAGTCTATCCTTTGGTGACGTTCAGGCGGCTGCCCAGCAACCCTTACCTGAACGTGCGCCGCAGTGAAGTACGTACCCATGTCAGTAAAGCCAATGGCACGCCTGCATTAGTCATCTTCGCAGGCGTTGACAACGGGCCGACGGGCGACTTCCCAGGCGAGGACTCCGGGTATCCTTTCCTGTTACCTGACGACCTGGAAACACCGGTGAGCAGCAGTGTGTTGCTGACCTCGCGCTTCCTGCATCGGGCCGCCTACGGTGTCGGCCTTGAGCATATGCTTGAAGGTGGGGCGTTCGACGCCACTTTCGACGCGGATAACAACCTGCAGCGCTTGGATGCCAAGGCTGGTCTGCTGCCTGTGCACCCCGGCACCTATGAGAGCAACGCTTATCAGTTCAGCTGTGAGGCGTTCGAGATTGCCGTGGCCGGCGCTCCGCTTGACGCCGATACCGATGCGCGGATCGCCAGCCAACACGGCCAAGGATGCTGCTGCTGCACATCAGCCCTGAGCAATGCGCAGGGCCAGGAGTCTCAGGCTGATTTCCAATCGCCCCTCAGTATCTCGTTCGAGCGTGATGAAGTACGTCAGCACTGGAAGTCCCACTGCACCCTGTCATTGACCTACAGCGCCAAGCCGAACGGAGCGGAGCAGACTCACACGGCGACCTTCCAGTTCGACCTGCAGACGTTGTTCAACTTGAATGAACCGGCGTCATCCGAGGAAAGCGCCGGCGGCATGCTGCTCGGGCAAGTGTTGTGGCCATGGCAGCAATCGGCCGAAGTGACCCCTGTCAGTGGCCTGCCGAACAACATGCCGGCCGAACTACGCGAAGAGATCTGCGCGTTTGTCGCGTTCTTGATCAAACAGGCGGTACTGGAAGGCCTGGCCAAGCAGCTGACCGCGTTGATTCCGGAGCAAGTGCTGGACGGCGTCACGTTGGCGGGGTGGTACAAGCTCGCGCCGTTCCGGCACGAATTGCCCAATGGCATGGCCTTGTTTGCCAGTGACGGTGGCGCTGCCGGTTTTCGTATCGTCGATCCACCCATCACACTGGCCCCGGCACAGCGTCATGCCTTTACCGTCAACCCGCCGCTGGAAAACGTGACATGATCGTTGCGGGAGCTCCCTGGCAGCGTCGGTGACCTTGGCCGGATCGATCCCGCTACCGGTGACTACCGGGCTCCTCCAGCGCATGCCATGGGAAGCGAGCCGATGCGCGCCACGGTTGTCGCCACTGACTCGAAAACCGGCCAGAACAGCACCACCCTGGTCACCGTGGTGCCCTCTGCAATGACGGTCAACCCGCTGGTTCAGGTGTGCTACGTCGATGACACTTTTCCACTGACGGCCGGCACCCTGGGCGGAGTCTTGGAGTGGTCGGTGGCTGACGCCGGGGAGGACGGACGCGGTTCGGTAGCACCCGATGCTGATGGCAAGCGTTGCACCTACACCACAGGTGCCAAGGTTGAAGGCAACGAAACCTATGTACTCGACGAAGTCAGGGTGCGCAACACGCTGACAGACGAGGTGCGTTCGACCTATGTGCTGGTGCGCCAGCGCGGCCCGGAGATCGCGGTGACGCTTACCCAACGGCCAGACGGCAAGTTCCAATTGCAGGGCCGCGCCTACGGCACGGACCTGGTGGACGTGGAGTGGAAACTGCCGATTGATGGTACTGGCACGATCGATGGCGAGAAAAACGACCACT
>NZ_JABMCW010000528.1:0-2650 GCF_013179705.1 Pseudomonas sp. CM25
ATGAGCACGGCAACTCCTTTGAACGTAGGAGTACGACAATTGAAAACAAATCCACCCGATAACACCCCCAATCAAATCACCACCGCAGGCGTAGAAACCTTCCTCGCAGCCGGCAACCCTTCCCTGAACCTGCTCCGCGTAGAACCCGGTATCCCGGTGGACTCCGCCTATGAACATGTCTCGATTCTGATGGGCTACATCAAACACCTGGTGCGCGAGGGGGATATGGAGGATGACCATAAATTCCTGGGTGCGGCCGATTACCTGTGCGACATGGCCAAGGCGTTGATGAACGATATCGAGATTGCCAAGAACAAGGCGCACTGATCTTTGAGCCGGGGCTGCTTTGCAGCCCTTTCGCGTCACCAGGCCGCTCCTGCACACCCGTGCAACTGGCCCTTGCGCCAACCACAAGAAATGTTTATGCACAAGTGGCATTGGCGCCTTGCGCGAAAGGCATGCCGGAATCCTATGCCGCTGGTCTTTGCGCAAATGCCTGTTTTTACTGGGCTTGACCAGCGCGCAGGAATAAGCCAAGCGTTTGAAATAGCGCTTGGCACCAACAGGTAATCACAAGCTTGTTCACAGACTTATCCACAGGTTGTGCTGCGGCTAACGGTCGCGTTCTGCGAGGATAAGCAGGTTGCGCGGCGTCAGCGGATAATCGCAGAACAGGCCCACGCGCACGTCGTAGCCTTGTTCTTCGAGGAACAGGGCACGGTCCAGTACCAACCACATTTCCAGGGGCCGGCGGAACAGGTTGCGCATGCGCTCCAGATTGCGTACCTCGGCCAGGCGCTGCCAGCCAGCGGCTTCCAGGGCGGGCCAGTCGGGGTTGCCTTGCAATGGCAATTGCTTGAGCTCGGCCAGGTCACGGCAGTATTGCTCGAAAGGCTTCTCCAGCCAGGCCACGGGCAACGATGGTGTGGGCAGGTATTCACTGGTCTGGCGCTGCTGGCGCTGCAGCAGGTCGAAGCCCAGGCGCCGGGCCATCGATGTGTCGCGCTGGCGGCGTACGCGGGCGCCGGCGGTGACGGTTTCGCTCAAGGGCAGGCCCAGGTCGTCCAGCGAAAGCTGCAGGTTGGAGGCTTGCGCGGCTGTGGATAACGCCTGGTACTGCTGCGCGGCAATGCGGTTGTAGCAGCAGGGCGCCACGGCCAGCTGTCGGCAGCCCTGTTGGCTGGCCAGCTGCATCAGGCGCACGTGCAGGTCGCCGCAGGCGTGCAGGGCGACCACGCTTTTTTCGCCATGCAGATGACGAGCGCTGTCGCTGGCCAGCACGTCCTGCTGCACGTGTTGCGCGGGCAGGTGGTGGTGCGCGCTCAAGGCCTGGCCGGCGGCAACCAGTTCGGCGTCGTATTCCAGGCAGGTCAGCTGCTGGCCGGGTTGCAGCAGGCGGCGGCCGAGGTGGCCTTTGCCGGAGCACCAGTCCAGCCAGTGGCGGGGCGGCTCGCGGAATGCCAGGTGGCTGGCGAAGGCTTCGATCTGCTGCCATTTGCGGCCGGGGACGGCGACGTCAAGACGGTGGCTTGCAGTGGGCAGGTCTGTTGCCGGGAGGTTGCCCAGGGCGGCCAGCTGTCGGGCTTGCAGCGCCAGTTGCGGGAACGGGGCGGGCAAGTGGTCGGCTGCGCTGTCGGTTTCGGCGTCTGCCAGCGAGCATTGGCGCAGGTGGGCGGCCAGCTCGGGGTGGGTGGCTTCCCAGGACAGGTTCAAGGTGGTGAAGGGGCGGGGTTTCCACAGCTGCTGGTGCTCGATCAGGAACTGGTCAAGGGCCTGGAAGCGGGCGTTCAGGTAGTGGCTGTGGAGGTAGCTGGGCATGGGATGTGTGTTGGGTTGAGGGCCTCTTCGCGGGTGAACCCGCTCCCACAGGATTAGCACAGGTTTCAAGGCCTGTGGGGTACCTGTGGGAGCGGGTCTACCCGCGAAGATGGCTCAGGAGATATCAGCGCCCTTGGCAGGCGTCCACGCGCAACCAGCGCTCAAGCAGCTTGAAGCCTTGCACCAGCATGAACGAGATCACCAGGTAGAACACCCCGGCGGCAAAGAAGATTTCCACCGGCAGGTAGGTGCGGGCGATGATGGTACGGGCCATGCCGGTCAGTTCCAGCAGGGTCACGGTACTGGCCAGGGCGCTGGCCTTGAGCATCAGGATCACTTCGTTGCTGTAGGCCGGCAGGCCGATCCGCGCGGCGCGCGGCAGCATGATGTAGATCAGCGCCTTGGCCCGTGACATGCCCAGTGCCCGGGCGGCTTCGATCTCGCCTTTGGGGATGGACTGCAGCGCGCCGCGCAGGATCTCGGCGATGTAGGCGGCCGTGTGCAGGGTCATGGTCAGCACCGTGCACCAGAACGGATCGCGCAGGTACGGCCACAGCGCACTCGAACGTACTGCATCGAACTGGGCCAGGCCGTAGTAGACCAGGAACAGCTGCACCAGCAACGGCGTGCCACGGAAGAAGAAGATGTAGCTGAACGGCACGGCGCGCACATACCAGTGGCGCGAAGAGCGGGCGATACCCAGCGGGATGGCCAGGATCAGCCCGGCAACCACCGCAATGGCCACCAGCTCCAGGGTCAGGGTCGCACCCTGGGCCAGGCGTGGCAGCCATTTGAAGATGACTTCCCAATTCATTGTTCGGCCCTCGCAAAG
>NZ_JABMCW010000529.1:0-2618 GCF_013179705.1 Pseudomonas sp. CM25
ACCAGGGCTTCAACGCTCGGGTCCACTGCAGCTGGCGCATCAGCCGGTTTGACAGAGGCGTCGCCAGCTGGCGCCTGGGTATCGGCAGCCGGTGCCGCTGCAGGTGCAGCTGGGGCAGAGGCGGCGGCAGGGGTGGTGCTGTTGGCGGTTGGCTCATCGGCCATGGCTACCGGGGCCAGCACCAGGCTGAGGGTCAGCGCGGCGATGGCGCGCCAGGCGCGCGACGGGGTTGGCGAAGCGGAAGGTTGAATACGTGTCATGCTGGCCGGACCTGATGAAGAAAAAAGTGAACGTTCTCCAAGGCCTCGAGATTGGCCGAGAACAAATTGGCGGCCATTATTGCAAGTAATTCTTGTTAACAAAAGTAATCTTGTTGCTTTTTTCGCCTATGGTCTAGCCGCCCATCGTGTAGCGTGGCTGGGCTGATCAACTGGTCTAGGGAGTTTAGAGATGTCAGACCTTTCCGTAATGGTGGTGGGATGTGGTGATGTAGGTGGGCGTCTTGCCCGGCAATTGCTGGCCCGCGGCTGGCAGGTAAGCGGCCTGCGTCGCGCGGTCGCGCAGCTGCCCGCAGGTGTCGTGCCGGTTGCCGCAGACCTTGCCGACGCATCGATTCCGCCAGCCTGGCCGCAGCGCGCGCCGGACTACCTGGTGTATTGCGTGGCGGCCAGCCAGCACGACGAGGCGGGTTACCAGGCGGCCTATGTCGACGGCCTGCGCCATGTGCTGGCCTGGCTGGCCGAACGTGGCCAGCGCCCGCGTCGCCTGCTGTTCGTTTCCAGCAGCAGCGTGTATGCGCAAAAAGACGGGGAATGGATCGAGGAAAGCGCGGCCACCGAGCCTGAAGGCTATTCCGGGCGGGTTATGCTTGAGGCCGAGCAGCTGGCGCTGGCCAGCGGTATGCCGGCGAGCGTGGTGCGCCTGACCGGCATCTATGGCCCCGGCCGTGAGTGGCTGCTGAGCCAGGTGCGCCAAGGCTACCGCGTGGCCGATGAGCCGCCCCTCTATGGCAACCGCATCCATGCCGAGGATGCCGCCAGCCTGCTGGCGTTCCTGCTGCAGGCCGACGCCGACGGCAAGGTGTTGGACGACTATTACATCGGTGTCGACGACGACTCGGCGCCGCTGGCCGATGTAGTGGCCTGGCTGCGTGGGTATATGGGGGTCACAGAGTGGTCCGATGAGCAGCGGGTGCGGCGTACCGGCAGCAAGCGCTGCAGCAACGCCCGCGCGCGGGCATTGGGCTGGGCGCCGGTGTATCCGAGTTACAAGGAAGGCTATGCGGCGATCCTGAAAGGCGTGCGCTGAGACTGCCGGCCTCTTCGCGGGTGAACCCGCTCCCACAGGAACTGCACCGCCGGTGAGCGCGGTGCTATCCCTGTGGGAGCGGGTTCACCCGCGAAGAGGCCGATAAGGTCCACGCGCGAGTTCAGTCGCTTTCAGTCCTTCTCCAGCACCCACTGACGCGAACCCGCCGCCAGTTGCGGCATTTCATCCGACTGCGCACGGTTCACTGCCTGGAATATCTCCAGCTTGTCGCCATCGCGCTTGATGATGAACGGCGCACCACGCTGGTTGCGCTCCAGCCACAGGCTGTCGTTGCTGCCACCCATGGTCGCGCAATCGCCGGCCAGGCACAGGGCGAAGCGGTCCGGGCCTGGCAGGCCGGTCACGCTACCGGTATCGCCGAAGCGCACTTTCGCGCCTTGACCCTGGCCTTCGAGAATTTTCCATTCCCCACCCAGGTAAGCCTGGTACAGCGCTTTTTCAAAGCTGCTGCCCAATGGCGCGTTGCCCGCGACGGGGTTCGTCACGCGGACGAATGCCTGTTTGCTGCCGCTCTGGTCGCTGGTCAGCAGTTCGTCACCATCGAGCTCCAGCTGCTCGGTCTGGCCACCAAGGAAAGTGGCCTGCAGCTGTTTTTCAACCGCGCTCAGCTGGCCGTCGGCAGCCTCGAAACCATTGCTGAAGCTGGCCTGGTGGTTGGCGACGTCGAGCTTCCATTCGAATACCGGGCCATGCTGGTTCAGGGCCTGGCGCAGGCTGTTGCCTTTGACGGCGGCTTTGATGGCGTCCTGGTTGATCCAGGTGCCGTTGAAATCTTCAGGTTTGTGGCTGGCGCAGCCGCCCAGTAGCAGGGCTGCCAGCGCGAGGGGCAGTGCTTGACGCATGACGGGGAAACCTTGCAGAGAAGGGAGGGTGACGGGCAGGGCGCCCGTCACCCGAGGCATCATTCGATGACCAGGATGGCGTCCATTTCGACCTGGGCGCCTTTTGGCAGTGCGGCAACGCCGATGGCGGCGCGGGCCGGGTACGGCTGCTCGAAGTAGCGGCCCATCACCTCGTTGACCTTGGCAAAGTGGCTCAGGTCGGTAAGGAAGATGTTCAGCTTGACGATGTCCTTGAACGAACCGCCTGCAGCTTCAGCCACGGACTTGAGGTTCTCGAACACTTGCACGGTCTGGGCTTCGAAGCCTTCGACCAGTTCCATGGTCTTTGGGTCCAGCGGGATCTGGCCCGACATGTATACGGTGTTGCCGGCCTTGATCGCTTGCGAGTAGGTGCCGATAGCGGCAGGGGCTTTGTCGCTGGTAATGACGGTCTTGCTCATGATGACT
>NZ_JABMCW010000053.1:0-23409 GCF_013179705.1 Pseudomonas sp. CM25
TTGCTCACCGCTGGCCAGCAGGGTCTGCGCGGTGGGGTTCCAGCTGACCTGACCCAGGCGCCTGGAGGCATCGATACTCGGCTGCGCCTGCACATCCACCGCCGCTCGCGGCACCAGGTGCAAGTCATCGCCGGCCGGCAAGATCAACACCTCGGCCAGCTGGGCGTCGCTGACCAACGGGTTGACCGGGTGGCTGATCGCCAGGCGCAGGCTGCCTTCGGCGATGCGGGGTAACAGCGCCGCACGCGCCGGGTGCTGTGGGTCGAGCCGGCTCAACAGGCCGCTGGCGACATAGGCGGTGTCCGCCAGCGAATCGGGGATGGCGTAGTAGCCCAGTTCCTGGGTCATCAAGGCCCAGGCGACATCGTCCATGCCCAGCCCGCCCTCGGCTTCGGGCACCGACAAGGCGGTCAGGCCCTGGGCGGCGATGCGGTTGCGCAGGTCCGGCGAGCGGCCGGCGTCGGTTTCCCAGATCTCGCGGAGCATCTCCGGGGCGGCCTCGGTCATCAGGAAACGGCTGATGGCTTCGCGAAACGACAGCTGGTCATCGGTAAAGGTGAAGTCCATGGCCTGGTCCTTACTTGGGCAGGCCGAGCATGCGCTCGGCGATGATGTTGCGCTGGATCTCGTTGGTGCCGGCGTAGATAGGCCCGGACTGGGCAAACAGGAAGCCTTCCAGCCAGCCGGCGGCGTCCTCGGCCTGCCTGGCGCCGGCCAGCAGTTCACCGCGAGCGCCCAGCAGGCGCATGGCGGTCTCGTGCATTTTCAGGTCGAGCTCCGACCAGATGATCTTGTTGATGCTCGACTCGGCGCCAATCTGCTCGCCGCGCCCCAGGCGCCCGACGGTGTGGTAGGCCGACAGGGCGTAGGCCTCGGCGCCCATCCAGCAGTCGATCACTGCATCACCCAGCCCCGGGTCACGTGCTGCGCTGTGCGGGCTGGCCTTGAACAGCTGCACCAGCTTGCGGGCGGTGTGCTGGAAGCGCGCCGGCGAGCGCAACAGCAGCCCGCGCTCGAACCCGGCGGTGGCCATCGCCACATGCCAGCCCTGCCCTTCGGCACCAATGCGGTTGGCCACCGGCACCCGTACATCGTCGAAGAACACCTCGGCGAAGGCATCCTTGCCGTTCAGCGCCTTGATCGGGCGAATGGTCACGCCCGGTGCGTTCAGCGGCACCATCAGGAACGACAAGCCATGGTGGCGGGCCGAGCCCGGCTCGCTGCGGAACAGGCCGAACAGCCAGTCGGCAAAGGTGGCACGCGTCGACCAGGTCTTCTGGCCATTGATCACGTAATGGTCGCCGTCCAGCAGCGCCTTGCTGGTGATTGCCGCCATGTCGGAGCCGGCATTGGGCTCGGACCAACCCTGCGCCCACATGTCCAGGCTTGCCGCCATGCGCGGCAGAAACCTGCGCTTCTGTTCGGGCGTGCCAAATTCCATCAGCGTGGGGCCGAGCAGCAGCTGGCCGTTCTGGTTGACCCGCATGGGTGCGCCAGCGCCGTAGTACTCCTCCTCGAAGATCAGCCATTCGATCAGGTCGCAGCCGCGCCCGCCCAGCTCGGCGGGCCACATCACCATCGACCAGCGGCTTTCGAACAGCCTGGCCTCCCAGGCACGGTGCTGCTCGAAGCCTTCGCGGGTGTCATAGCTGGCCAGCGGTTCACGCGGCATATTGTGCGCCAGCCAGGCGCGCACTTCGGCGCGGAAGGCTTGCTGTTGGGGGGTATAGGTCAGTTGCATGGCGTGCCCTCAGAACTTCGCGTCGCGTTTTTCGACGAACGCCCGACGGGTTTCAGCCGAGTCGGGGCTGGTGTAGGCCTGCAGGGTGAAGCCCTGCTCCCAGCGGTATTTGTCTTCCAGGTTGCCGTCCTCGATGCCGTTCAGGGCTTCCTTGGCCAGGCGGATCATGGCCGGGCTCTTGGCGGCGATGCGGGCGGCAATCTCCAACGCCGTTTCGCGCAGCTGCGCCCTGGGCACCACCCGCTCGATAAAGCCGTAGGCCTGGGCCTCTGGCGCGCCGATGCTGGCACCGGTGAAGAACAGGTAGCGCACCTTCTGTACCGGGAACAGCCGCTGCAGGTGCGCACCGCCGCCCATGGCACCGCGGTCAACCTCGGGCAAGGCAAAGGTCGCGCAATCGGCGGCAACGACGATATCGGCAGCGCCAGTGATACCGATGCCACCGCCCAGCACAAAGCCGTGCACGGCGACGATCACCGGCACCGGGCTACGGTGCACGGCCTTGAAAGTTTCGTAGTTGCCGGCATTGACCGTAACGATGCGTTCCGGGTGTGCATCCAGCTCCTTGATGTCGACACCGGCGCAGAACCCCCGCCCTTCGGCACGGATCACGATCACCCGCACCTCGGGGTTGCTGCCAAGGGCATTGATGTGCGCGGCCAGGGCGTGCCATTGCTGGCTGTCCAGGGCGTTGACCGGCGGTTTGTCGATCACAAGCTCCGCGATCCCCTGGTCGATCTGGGTGGTAAAGGCGCAAGTCATGAACGTTCTCCAGTGAGGGCCAGTCGGTCGGCAACGGCTGCCGGTGTGTGCTCCGGGCAGCGTGCAAGCAAGGCATCGAGGCACTGCGCGGCTTCGGCGGCGATGCCTTCGATGACCTCGCGGCAGGTCAACAGGTCGCTGATGGCTGCTGCCACCTGGCCGCTGGGCAGGATGCCGTCGTCCGGCAGGCCGTCGACCATCGAGCGTTGCAGCAGCACCGGCTGGTTGGCGGCCATCACCACCTGCGCCAGCGCCGCCGGGTCTTCACGCAGGGCGCGCAGGAACACCGTAGCCATGTGCGCCAGGCTCATGCCGGTCTGTTGCTTCCACTGCCAGGCGCTGCCCAGGGCAATGCGCAGGCGGGCGAACGGCCCGGCTTGTTCCAGGCGGTTGATGAAGCGGTTTTCGATCATGCGGTGGCGCATGCCGTCCACTGCGGTGGTGACCCGCACCTGCTGCGGGTCAGCCACCTTCAGGTAGCGCGCCAGGGTGGCGGCGGGGGTGGGCGATTCCCGGGTCATCAAGAACCGCGTGCCCATGGCGATGCCACTGCCCCCGGCAGCCAGCACCGCCGCCAGGCCGCGCCCGGTGGAGTGCCCGCCAGCGGCGATCACCGGCACGCGCACCGCCGCCAGCACCTGCGGCAGCAGGATCGTGCCCGGTACGCCGCCGGTATGGCCACCGCCCTCGCCCGCTTGCAGGGTGATCAGGTCGGCGCCCAGCTGCTCGGCCTTCAGGGCATGCTTGAGCGCACCCACGGTGGGGATGCACAGCACCCCGGCGGCCTTGAAGCGGGCGATGGTCTGCGCATCCGGCCCGCGCCCATAGCTGACGGCGCGCAGGCGGTAGGCAATGGCCAGGTCGACGCACTGCGCGGCGTTGTCCTGGAACATGTGGAAGTTCAGGCCGAAGTTGCTGCCGCCGGTGGCCTCGATCACCTTGCGGATCTGGCCCTCCAGCGCATCGGCGGCCAGGGTCGCCCCGGCCAGGAAGCCGAAACCGCCGGCCTGGGTGGTGGCGATGACCAGGTTGGCGTCCGACACCCAGCCCATGGCGGTCTGCACGATGGGGTAGCGGCAGCCCAGCGCCTCGGTCAGCGCCGTGTGCATCCAGCGGCTCACAGGCATCCTCCTTCCGGCTGCGCGGCCTGCTTGTTGGCCTGGGCCATGCCCTTGGCGTCGAAGCCGCCGAGCTTGTCACCCGACAGCAGCTCGTTGTGGGCATGGGCAAACTGGTGCCAGGCAAATGCGGCATCCATGGCCGCGCGCTTGCCCTGCAGGTCTTCGACGTGGTTGATGGCCTGTTTGGTCAGGGCCAGGCCCATGCGCGGCTGGCGGGCGATGCCGGCCGCCAGCGCGTAGGTTGCCGACTCCAGCTGGTCGCGCGGCAGCACGCGGTTGACCATGCCCATCTGGTAGGCGCGCTCGGCGCTCATACGGTCGCCGCAGAACAGGAACTCCTTGGCGATACGGGGGTTGAGCTCGTAGGGGTGGGCAAAGTACTCGACCCCCGGAATGCCCATGCGCACCACCGGGTCCTGGAAGAACGCATCGTCACTGGCGACAATCAGATCGCAGACCCAGGCCAGCATCAACCCGCCTGCAACGCAGGCGCCGTGCACCATGGCAATGGTCGGCTTGGGCAGCTCGCGCCAGCGCCGGCACATGCCCAGGTACACCTCCTGCTCACGGGCATACAGCTGCTCGCCGCCCGGCTTGTTGGTGTGGTCCCACCACAGCTGCGCGCGTTCGAACGGGCGATTGATGTCACGCCCGGGCGTGCCGATGTCATGGCCGGCGGAAAAGTGCCGGCCGTTGCCGCGCAGAACGATCACCTTGACGCTGTCGTCGTCCACCGCCTGGCGCAGCGCGGCGTCCAGGGCGTAGGTCATCTGCGAGTTCTGTGCGTTGTTGAAACCAGGGCGGTTGAGGGTGACCGTGGCAATGCCGTCGGCCACCGCATACAGCACCGGGTGTTGGGTTTCATAGACCGCGTTGTCTTCGCGGCTGACGAACTGGCTGTCGCTGCTGTGCATGCTCACATCCTCAGGCCGGGCGAATGCCAGGTGGGTTGCCCTTCACCGCTGCCGCGCGCAGGCCATGGGGGTCGAGGTGGCGGATCAGTTCCAGCTGCTCGGCACTGGGGTGCGCGGTTTCGCACAGCTGGGCAGCCTTGAGCAGCGGGAAGCCGGTGTTGTCCTGGACTTCATCGAAGCTCACGCCTGGGTGCAGGGTGCGCACCTGCACGGCGCGCTGCGGGCCTTCGAAATCCAGGGTGCACAGGTTGGTGACCACCCGGCGAATGTCCATCAGGTCACGGCGGGCGCCTTGCGGCCAGCGGTCGGCCTTGAAGCCCACGCCCGAGACCATGTCCACTTCGCCACTGACGAACACCCGCGTGTTGTGGTTGGGCACAAAGAACGAATTGAGGTGGTTGATGCTGTTGCCGGGCAGCCCGCGCACACCGAGCATGGCGGTTCTGGGCTTGTGGTAGTCGCCGACGCAGGACAGGTTGGTCTGGCCCCAGCGGTCGATCTGGGTCGGCCCGATCATCGCATGGCGGCGGCCGCCCCAGACGCACTCGAACACCCGCTCGAACGACAGGTAGCCGCTGTAGCGGGCGACATACTCGCCACGCGGGCCCAGCGGGATGGGTTGTTCCACCAGAAACGCCTCGCTGTCGGTCATCAACAGCTCCGGGCTATGGCTGAGCTTGGCCAGGCTGGCGCCCAGGCGCGGAATCACGCCAAGGCCCGAGGCGATCACTTCGCCATTACCACGCCAGGCTTCGGCAGCGGCCACGATCATCAGCTCGGCCAGGGTGAAATCACAGGTAGCAGACATGCTTGGCACTCCTCAGAACACAGGTAGGGGCAAGGCGCCCATGCGCGCGGCACCGCCGTTGTGCGCTTGATAGGCCAGCTCGCCACCCGCCACGCAGGCCTCGACATACTGCTGCCAGCCGTTTTCTTCCTGGCTGCTGGCCACGTAGCGCTTCAGGTGCTCCAGGTCCCAGCCATAGTCCGATGGGCACGAGGTCGGGTGAGCCCCCAGCGGGGCATGCACCACGCCGGTGACCAGGTAGCGCTCGAAGGTGTTGCCGCGGGCCTGCTCGGCATCCAGCGACAGGCGCTCTTCCAGCCGCTCGCACGAGACGAAACACTGCTGGGCGGCGCGGGCGAACAGGTGGTCGAAATACGGGTCTGGGCCGGTGACCAGGCAGTTGCCCAGGCGGTCGGCGACATTCACATGCAAGAACGCCACGTCCAGGTTCAATGCCGGCATCGCCAGCAGCAGCTCGCCGTCGTCATAGGGCGAGCACACGGTTTTCAGGGCCGGGTTGAGCCGGGTCACGTCGGTGGCCAGGCCACAGCGGGTGGGCAAAAACGGCAAGCGCATGCCGGCCGCCCGCAGGCCCCACTGGAACATGCCTTCGTCCAGCTCCATCAACTCCAGTTCACCGGCCTCGCGGGCCTTGCGGTAGTACGGCTCGAGCGGGATAGCGTCGAGGGTGACAAAGCCGAACACCAGCTTGCGCACCTTGCCGGCAGCGCACAGCATGCCTACCTCGGGCCCGCCATAAGCGACCACAGTCAGGTCCTTCACGGACGAGCGCAGGATTTCGCGGACAATCGCCATCGGCTTGCGCCGTGGCCCCCAGCCACCAAAACCGATGGTCATGCCATCGCGCAACTGGGCGACGGCATCGGCGGCTGTCAGTTGTTTGTTCAGGGTCATGATGTTGCTCCTTGCTGCTGCCCGACCGAGAAGTCGTGGCCCCAGATGCTCACGCGGGTGAATTCGAAGGCCGAGTGCTCGGCCCAGTCGACCTGCAACCCGCCATAGCCGTATTCCAGGTCGAAACCGGACGGCGTCTTCATGTAGAAACTGGTCATGCGGTCATTCAAGTGCTGGCCGAGGGTGGCCGACAGCTGCCCGCCGTGGGCCTGCAGGCGGTCGTGGGCACGGCCGACCTCGGTCATCGAGTCCACTTCGACCATCACGTGCACGCAGCCCGACGGCACCGGGTACTCGGCCAGGGCCAGGCTGTGGTGGCGGGCATTGCGGCAATGCAGGAAGTGGATGCGTACGGGCGGGGCCGACGGGTCGGGGCGGAAGTTGAAGATGTCCGACAGGCCGAAGCCGAGCACGTCCTTGGCGAATGCCAGGGTGGCGTCGAACTGCGGCGCAGGCAGCACCGTGTGGCCCAGCCCCATGTCCCCGGTGATGAAGCGCGGTACGCCCTGTGGGGACACGAACGGCTGGCAGTCGGAGCGATGGCCCCAGCTGAGCTCATGCTGGTTGCCGGACGGGTCGGTGAGAGTGACCAGCGCCTGCACACCGCGCTGCTCGATGGCCTGGTCGGTGCCCGCCTGCCATTGCACGCCGCGGCGCTCCAGGTGTTGCAGGGCCTGGACGAACGACTGCTCCGAGGCCAGTTCCCAGCCGCTGGCCAGGTAGCGCGGGGCGTCACCTTCGACCACCAGCATGCGGAACGGGCGCTCATCCATCTTCACGTACAGGCCGCCGCCAGGTGCCGCGTGCACTTGCATGCCCAGCACATCTTCGGCGTAGCGTTGCCACTGGCTGAGGTTCTCGATCTGCGAGACGAAGTAGCTCAAACCGCGAATGTCGATCATGCCCGGGTTCCTCCTGGCTCAAGTCGTTGCCTGGGGAACATTGTGCTAAGCCCCGCGCCAGCGCTCATCGTCCGTTGAGACTACGCAGCCGCCGCGCTGCGCCGGGCTGGCGGACTAGTCCGTTTCAGTGATTCGGCGCCATCCGGCGCCTGCATAGACTCATGAGGCCGCTGTGCTGCCCGGGCTGCACGGGGTGCATCCATCCGCCCACAGAGACCCACCCATGGAATTCGCTTTCACCGACGAACAGCTGATGATTCGCGACAGCGCCGAGCGGTTTCTGGCCCAGGCCAGCGACTCGCAGGCGGTGCGCGCGGCCCTGCGCCGTGCCGACGACTACGACCCCGAACTGTGCCGGCGCATCGGCCAGGAGCTGTACTGGCCCGCCCTGCTGGTCCCCGAAGCCTGCGGTGGCATGGGCCTGGGTTTTGTCGAGCTGGCTGTGCTGCAGGAGCAATGCGGGCGCTTTCTGCTCGGCTCGCCGCTGTTTGCCACCAGCTGCCTGGCCACCCCGGCGCTGATGCTGGCCGACAACCCGGCGCTGCAGGCGCGCTGGCTGGGCGCCATTGCCGCTGGCCAGGCCTGCGCCACCCTGGCGTGCGCGCTGCAGCCCGCGCGGGTGCAGGTGCAGGCCGTGGCCGATGGCGACGGCTACCGGCTGCACGGCAGCCATGCCCAGGTCATCGATGGCGCGCAGGCCGACCTGTTGCTGATACCGGCGCGCAGCCCTGGCAGCACCGGCGAACAGGGCATCAGCCTGTTTGCCGTGCCGGCCGACACCCCCGGCCTGATGCGCACTGCCCTGCCCACCCTCGACCAGACGCGCCGGCTGGCGTGCATCGAGTTGCGCCAGGTTCACCTCGGCGACGCGCACCTGCTGTGCGCAGCAGGCCAGGCCTGGCCGTTGCTGCGCGATGCCCAGCGCATCGGCGCCATCGGCCTGGCCGCCGAACAGCTTGGTGGCGCCCAGCAAGCACTGGACCTGACCCTGGCCTACATCAGCGAACGCCGCCAGTTCGGCCGCCCGATTGCCAGCTTCCAGGCCATCAAGCACCGCTGCGCCGACATGATGCTGCAGGTGGAGTGCGCCCGCTCTGCGGTGTGGTATGCCGCCTGCGTCGCCCGTGAATGCCTGGCGGCCGATGGCGACCCGGCCGTGCGCAGCGAGCTGCTGGCCGCCGCAGCCACGGCCAAGGCCCACGCCAGCGAAGCGTTCTTCCACTGCGCAGCCGAGTCGATCCAGCTGCACGGCGGTGTCGGCTTCACCTGGGAATACGACCCCCACCTTTACTTCAAGCGCGCCAGGGCCAGCGAGCAAATGCTCGGCACCCCGGCCTGGCACCGTGAGCGCCTGGCCGCGCAATTGTTCGGAGAACACGCATGAAAATCGGCTTCAGCAGTGCAGATGAAAGCTTTCGCCAGGAGATCGCCGGCTGGCTGGCCGCGCATTTGCAGGGTGAGTTCGCGCCGTTGCGCTTTCGCGGCGGCCCCGGCGACGAGCACAGCTTCCCGAACGAACGCAAAGCGTGGGAGCGGGAGCTGGCCGCAGGGGGCTGGGTAGGCGTCGGCTGGCAGCCCGAAGATGGCGGCCGGGGGCTGAGCATCAGCCAGCAGGTGATCTTCCATGAAGAGTACGCCAGGGCCGGCGGCCCCGGGCGCATGGGCCATATCGGCGAAGGCCTGGTCGGGCCGACCCTGGCGGCATTCGGCACGCCCGCGCAACGCCAGCGCCTGCTGCCGGGTATACGCGAGGGCCGCGAGTTCTGGTGTCAGGGCTATTCCGAGCCAGGCGCCGGCTCGGACCTGGCCAACGTGCAGACCCGCGCCCGCCTCGATGCGGCAGGCGAGCGCTGGCTGATCAGCGGGCAGAAGGTCTGGACCTCGCTCGCCCACGAAGCCGACTGGTGCTTCGTGCTGGCCCGGACCGAGCCCGGCAGCGTTGGCCACCATGGCCTGTCGTTCCTGCTGGTGCCGATGGCGCAAGCGCAGATCCGCGTGCAGCCCATCGTGCAACTGACCGGTACCAGTGAATTCAACGAAGTGTTCTTCGACCAGGCGCAGACCTCAACCGACAACCTGGTCGGCCAGCCTGGGGAAGGCTGGAAGATCGCCATGGCCCTGCTCGGCTTTGAACGTGGCGTATCCACCCTTGGCCAGCAAATGCAGTTCCACAACGAGCTGGCCGAAGTGATGCGCATTGCCCAGGCCAATGGCGCCGCTGGCGACCCGCTGCTGCGCCAGCGCATTGCCCAGGCCTGGTCAGGGCTCAAGGTGCTGCGCTACAACTCGCTGCGCATGCTGTCGGGGCCGCAGGATGGCAACCTCGGCCGCGAGGCGATGATCTACAAGCTGGCCTGGTCGAATTGGCATGCCGAGCTGGGCAAGCTGGCCATGGACGTGCTGGGCGACGCCGGCGAGGTGCTGGAAGCGGCGCCATACAGGTTGAGCCGGTTGCAGTCGCTGTTCCTGTTTACCCGCTCGGACACTATTTACGGCGGTAGCAACGAGATCCAGCGCAATGTGATTGCCGAGCGGGCATTGGGCATGCCGCGCGAACCGCGCAGCCGCTGAACGATCCACAAGCCGGCGCCTTCGCGGCAGGCTGCGAAGGCGCCGGTTTGCAGCGCCTTACCGGACCCTGATCTTCGGGTCCCCTGCCCCGCGCCGCAACCCTGCCAGAAACCCTTCCAGCGGCGCCGGCTCGGCAATCTGCGGCAACGCGTCCTTGTCCGGGCGCTGGGCCCAGAACGCATCCCACGACGGGAACAGCTCGTGGAAACTGCCGGCGTACGGCTCCCGGCCCGGCCAGCGCATCTTCAGCCCGCCGATCGGCGGTTTGTTGAGGTCGCTGGCGTACCAGTAGCACGGCAAGCGCCGGCGGAAACACCAGCGCCCATCGATACGCTCGTAGTCGTCCCAGTAGAGCATCTGCATGATCACCCACTCCGGCCCGGTTTCATGCTCGTTCTTCGAATACACCACACCCGTGGCGTGGTCGGGGTCGCTGAACTCGATGATGTGCTGGCCCAGGTGGTGCGAGGTGCCGTGAAACTGCTTGCGCATGGTCTCGTCCAGCCAGGCCTTCAGGTGCGCGCGGCCCTGCTTGTCGCGGCCAACCCGCACGTCCTCGGCAAAGCAGTTGGCCATCGCGTCCATGTCGCGCATGTCCAGGGCCAGGGCATACTTGCCGGCCAGCTGGCGGATCGCGTCCAGCGACTCCAGGCGGTCGATGCGCTGCAGCAAGGCGCTGCTGTCCATGCTGGTCATTCCAGCACCGTGTACAGGTCCGAACCCCGGCCGCCGTCCACTGCCAGGCTGGCCCCGGTCACGTAGGACGCCTCGTCGCTGGCCAGGAACAGAATGGCATTGGCCAGTTCGTGGGGCTGGCCGACCCGGCGCATGGGGATGACCTTTTCGGTGTTGGCGCGGGCGCGGGCGTCGCCCAGCATGCCGGCGGTGGCCGGGGTATCGACCACGCCCGGGATGATCACATTGCAGCGTATGTTGTGCGCTGCGCCTTCGCTGGCGGCAGCCCGGCTGAAGTTGATCACTGCCGCCTTGGCCGCCGAGTAGCCGGCCATCCAGGCGGTGCCGAACAGCCCGCAGATGGAGGCGATATTGACGATCGAACCGCCCTTGCCCTGCATCAGCTGCATGGCGGTGCGGGTGCCCCAGAACGTGCCGTCCACCGTGGTGGTGAAGTTGGCGTGCCAGTCGGCGGTGGTCATGCTGTCGATGCCGCCCCACGTGTAGGCCATGGCGTTGTTGACCAGGATGTCCAGGCGCCCGTGACGCTGGGCGGTGGCCTGCAGCGCGGCAACATAGGCCTGCTCGTCGCTGACATCGGCCACCGCCACCTCGGCCCGCCCGCCCGCGGCCACAACCTGTTCAAGTACCGCCTCCAGCGGTTGCGCGCGGCGCCCGCACAGCACCACCAGCGCGCCTTCTTCGGCAAAGCGCAGCGCCGTCGCTGCGCCAATCCCGGAGCCGGCGCCGGTAACGAATGCAACCTTGTCTTGCAGACGTCTGCTCATCAGCTGTTCTCCTGTCAGATAAAGGCCATGCCGCCGTTGACGGCGATGTTCTGGCCGGTGATGAAACTGGCATCGTCACTGGCGAGGAACACCGCTACGCGGGCGATCTCGTCGGTTTCGCACATGCGCCCCAACGGTACGTTCTTCAGCAGCGCCTGCATGTGCTCTTCAGGGATGCCGGCCATCATCGGCGTGTTGGTCGGGCCGGGCACCAGGGTGTTGACGCGGATACCCTGCGCGGCAAGTTCACGGGCAATCGAGCGGGTCAGGCCCATGACTGCAGCCTTGGAGGCGCAGTAGTGGCTTGGCCCTTCGCCGGTCAGTGCGGCGGTGCTCGACAGGTTGATCAGCACCCCCTGGCGCTGGCCCTTGAGCATCAGCCGTGCGCCTTCGCGGCAGCACAGAAAAGTACCGCCGAGGTTGACACCGATCACCCGCGCCCAGCTGTCGTCGGGGGTGTCCAAAAAGCTGTCCAGGGCACCGACACCGGCATTGTTGACGACGATGTCGAGGCCGCCGAAACGTGCCTCGACCTGGCCCATGGCGTCTGCCACCGACGCTGCGTCCGCGACGTTGCAGCCCAGCGCCAGTACCTGCTCGCCCAGGTCGGCCAGGCCAGCGGCCAGGGCCGGCTGGTCGAGGTCGACGGCCACCACCTTGGCCCCTTCGGCAACGAACCGGCGCACGATGGCCTGGCCCATGCCCTGCCCGGCGCCGGTCACGAATGCCACCTTGTCTTGCAGTTTCATAGCGTTCTCCTTGGTTGAAGCGCGTGAGTGCGCCCCATCATTGGCTGCCGGGCACGGGCTCACATCGTCCGATAGGACTAACGCCCACTGCCGGGCTGGTCTGAACGGACGATGTGAGCATTGCCGGCGCAGCCCAGGATCGGATGACGCATGCCGGGCTGGCCCGGGCTTTCCCCTTCAGGCGGCGTGGCGGCCCGCCTGGCATGCAACCCTGAAACCTGCGCAACCTGGAGAACAGCATGAATCAGCCTGTCGACGTGCCCTTGCCCACCGGGCACTACACAACCCTGGCCAACGGCCTGCGCCTGCACTACCTGGATGAAGGCAGCGGCCCTGTGGTGCTGTGGCTGCACGGCAGCGGCCCGGGGGCCAGCGGCTTCAGCAATTTCAAGGGCAATTACCCGGTGCTGGCGGCGGCCGGCTACCGCAACATCCTGCTCGACCTGCCCGGTTTCGGCCGTTCGGACAAACCTGAGGATGTGCGTTACGAGCTGGCGTTTTTCGTCGAGTGTGTCGCGGCGTTTCTTCAGCAGATCGGCGTCAACCGTTGCACCGTGCTGGGCAACTCGCTGGGTGGTGCCATTGCCCTGGGCCTGGCGCTGGGCCATCCGCAGTTGGTGGAACGCCTGGTGTTGCTGGCACCGGGCGGTGTGGAGGAGCGCGAAACCTATTTCCAGATGCCTGGCATCGTGCACATGGTCAATGTATTCAACGCCGGCCCGATCGGGCTGGAGGAAATGCGCAGCATGATGCGCCTGCAGCTGTTCGATGACTCGATCCTGCCTGAGCCACTGCTGCTGGAGCGGGTGGCGGTGGCGCAGACGCAGCCGAAGAACCTGTTCAGCACCATGCTGGTGCCGAACATGCGGGCGCGGCTGGGGGAAATCGAATGCCCGATACTCGGGTTCTGGGGCAGCAACGATCATTTCAACCCGGTCAGTGGCGCCCAGTACATCATCGATGGTGCCCGGCAGGCGCGGTTCATTGTGCTGAACCGGTGTGGGCATTGGGTGCAGGTGGAGCACCGCGAGCTATTCAACCGTAGCTGTGTGGATTTTTTGCAGCATGGTTGATGGGGGTGCCCGCGTTTGAGTTTTTGGCGCCTGTGTAGGTGTCCGCCACAACATGTTCAGCGCCTGTGAAGGTGTTCGCTGCCACATCTTCAGCGCCTGTGAAATCGAGCGCCGCCCGCGCGGCGCTCGATCTCATAGACGCTGAAGATGTGGTGGCGGACACCTCCACAGGCGCTGATAATTGAATGCCAAACCCACCGCCTAACCAAATCTCAAACCACCCCCGCCGGCTCGCTATTCAAGCGCGCATCCCCCGGCCGACCCAACACACACGAGGTCCCCCCCGGGGTGTACATCATCGCCACACACCGGTTACACGCAGTACAAATTGACTGGCAACTCGCCCCACTGGCCAGTTTGTTCACATAATCAGGCTCGGCAATCAGCACCCGCCCCATCGCCACCAGCTCGAACCCCTCAGCCATCACCTGCTCGATGCTGGCCAGGCTCTTGGCACCGCCCAGGTACGCCAGCGGCATCTTCACCGCCGCCCGCACCTTGCGCGCATGCTCCAGCAAGTACAGCTCACGAAACTCGACAACCGGGTCCATGCGCCGCTGGATCGCCATCGCCAGGGCAATCACCGGGTTCTTCTGCTGCACCCGGTTCTCCTTGGGGAACGACGAGCCGAACATGGTGGTGATCGACTCGGCGTTCATGCCGGCACTGAGCACCAGCAAATGTGCGCCCTCCTGTTCCAGCATCTGCGCGATCCTGGCACCGTCTTCTGCGCTGTTACCCGCGCGCACGCCTTCGGTGATGCTGTACTTGCAGATCACCGCCAGCTCCTGCCCGACGGCATCGAGCACCGCGCGCAACACCCGACGCGGGAAGCGCAGGCGGTTTTCCAGGCTGCCGCCGTACTGGTCGCGGCGCTTGTTGTACAACGGCGATATGAACTGGCTGAGCAGGTAGCCATGGCCCATGTGGATTTCCACGGCATCGAAGCCGGCTTCGCGGGCCAGCCGCGCGCCCTGGGCAAAATCACGCACCACCTGCTGCATGTCGGCCTCGTTCATCGCCTGCTTGAGGAACATGCCGCTCATCATGCCGATCTTGTTGAAGCCGCCACTGGCCGACAACGGCCTGGCAGTGGAGCGCTCGCGGATGAAGGTGAAGCAGCCACCATGGGTGATCTGCGCACTGGCCAGCCCGCCCTCACGGTGCACGGCATCGGTCAGGGCCTTGAAGTGCGGCAGGCTCGCACGCTCCAGGATCAACTGGTTGGGCAAGGTGCGGCCATCGCGGCTGACCGCGCAGTAGGCCACCGTGGTCAAGGCAACTCCACCTGCGGCCAGGTTGCCGTGCAACTGGGCCAGCTGCCGCGACGGCACGCCCTGGGTGCTCATGCCTTCGTTGGTGGCGGCCTTGATGAAGCGGTTCTTGAGAGTCAGCGGCCCGATGCTGACGGGGCGGAACGGCGATGCAGGCGTGGTCGGGTTCATGGCGAACGGTATCCTCGGCTTGGGCTAGAAGGTGTACTTGGCGTTGAACGACACATAGTCGCGGTCGGCCAACAGGCGGCCTTGGGCGACATCCGGGGAGCTGAGGTAGGCGACATAGGTCAGGCCCACCTGGAAGTTGCCCAGGTACTTGAAATCACCGCCCACGGTCAGGCGCTTCTCGTCACGGCCCAGGCCTTGGTAGGCGCTGCCATTGACGTTCTGCTGCCAGACCACCCGGGTGGTGAGGTCGAGGCCGTCGGCAATGGACGGGTAATCCATGTACGCGCCCACCCCGAGCAGCGTCGAGCCACGGGTCTGGGTGGCGGATTCGAAATTGTCGAACCGGCCATCCACGCCCGGCCCGCCCCCGGTCACCACCAAGGTGTCGACACCGGCAATGTGCTGGTGCACCACTTCACCCATGAAGGTGGTCTGCTGGGCCAGCAGGCTCGGCCCGAGGATGTACGAGGCGTTGAGGTTGCCCTGCCAGATCTGCCCGGTGGTCGGGGCGCCGTTGTCGAGGTAGACCGACGCACCATCGCGGTAGCTGAGATCACCGGCGTACTGCACGGCATCGCCGACCTTGGAGCTGAAGCTGGCCCCGGTCAGCTCGACATCCTCGAAATAGCCCATGCGGTAGGCGGGCGCCGCATCGGTATTGGCGCGCTGGCTGATGCGCGCGTTCGACGAATAGCGGGTCTGCCCGGTGAAGTCGAAAAACAGCGAACCGACGCGCTCGTGGTAACGGTAGTGAAACAGCCCCACCTCGGTATTCTCGGTGACCCGGTAGCGCACACCCATGCCCCACTGGCCACTGTCGCGCGGCTTGACCTCACCGGCATAGTTGACCGCCGTGAAGCTTTTGTCCGACAAGCTGTCGATCACCCCGGCGCCAAGCCGGAAGAATTCGGCACCCGGGCCGAAGGTGTCGCTGCCGAAGTAGTCGCCCACCGGGTTCAGCTGGGTCTTCTCCCACTCGTACTGATAGAACCCGACCAGCGCCAGGTCTTCGTTCAGCGACCACGACAACGATACCTGGCCCACCGGCAGGTAGGCATCCTTGGCTTCGGTGCCCGGGACGTTGAACTTGGTGGCATCCACCGGCGCCTGGCCCTGGCTGATGTTGGCCCAGAACAGGCTTTCGCCCCAGGCCACCAAGTGGCGACCGGCCTTGAGCGAGAGGTACTGGGTGTCGCCCATCTGGTAGTTGCCATACACGTAGGCATCCAGCAACCGCGCCTTGCTGCCGCTGAGGCGCCGGGTATCTTCGACGAAGCCATCGGCGCGGCCGACCTTGTTCACCGTCTGCGGCGAGTCGTTGTCGTTGCGCTGGTGGTAGACATCATCGTAGAAGTGGCTGCCGCGCAGCACCGCGCCGATATTGTCGTGGCGCAGGCGCAATTCGCCGAACAGGCTGACCCGGTTGGTGATCAGCCCGCCGCGCTTGAAGTTGCGCGTGCCGTCATCGTTGTTGAGGTCGCCAAGGTATTGGCTGGCCTGCTTGGCGGTACGCATCGAGGCGGTGTAGTTGACCG
Organism: Pseudomonas sp. CM25; assembly: GCF_013179705.1. Taxonomy (NCBI): domain Bacteria; kingdom Pseudomonadati; phylum Pseudomonadota; class Gammaproteobacteria; order Pseudomonadales; family Pseudomonadaceae; genus Pseudomonas; species Pseudomonas sp. CM25. Next base: position 15,979 of record NZ_JABMCW010000053.1, read on the forward strand.
TGAGCGATGAGTCCAGGGTGGTGTCCTCGCCCAGCTCCAGGGTCGGCCCGGCGCAGACGCCACCACTGGCCAGGCCAACGGCCATGGCCAACCAACCGCGCCCGGCAAAACCCCTGGCGGCGCCCTGCGCCAGCCGGTTCGACATAGACATGCTGCTCTCCTTTATTGTTATTGTTGCGGTATGCCGACGCAGCCTGGAACAGCGCACGCGGGCGCACATCGTCCATTTGGTGAAACCGCCAGCACCGCGTTCAGGCCCCGGCAACCACCCCACGCAGGTCGTTCTTGGCCACCTTGTTCGAAGGGTTCAGCGGCAACGCACTGAAAAAGCGCACCTGGCGCGGCACCTTGTAGTTGGCCATGCGTTCGCGGCTCCAGCCGATCAACGCCTGCTCGTCCAGTTGCTGCCCCTGGCGCAGCACCACGCAGGCGCACCCCACCTCGCCCATGCGCGCATCGGCCACGCCGATCACTGCCACCTGGGCGATGGCCGGGTGGCCCAGCAAGGCCGCCTCGATCTCCGCCGGGTAGCAATTGAAACCACCGACGATGTACATGTCCTTGAGGCGGTCGGTGATGACCAGGTTGCCGGCCGGGTCCAGCCGGCCGACATCGCCGGTGTGCAGCCAGCCGTCAGCATCGATGGCTTCGGCAGTGGCGGCCGGGTCCTGGAAGTAGCCCTGCATGATGTGAAAGCCGCGCAGGCAGATTTCCCCGGTCTCGCCCTGCGCCAGGGTGCGGTTTTCGGGATCGCGGATACTGACCTCGGTGCCGGGCAGCGGCCGCCCGCTGGTACCGGCGATAACCTCGGCAGCGTCCTGCGGGTCGCACAAGGTGGCCAGGCCGCCGCACTCGGTCAGGCCGTAGGCCGTGGTCACCACGCTGAAGCCCAGCTGGTTGCGCATGCGCTCGATCAGGCTGGGCGGGATGCTCGCCGAGCCGGTCACGGCAACCCGCAGGCTCGACAGGTCGGTGCTGGCCAGCCGTGGGTGGGCCAGCAACGACAGGTACAAGGTGGGGGCGCCCGGCAGGACCGTGACCCGCTCGCGGGCGATGCGTTCGAACACCGCTTCGGCGTCGAACACCGCATGCGGCAGGATGGTCGCCCCGGCAATCAGGCAGGTCAGCCAGCCTGCCTTGTAGCCGAAGGCGTGGAAGAACGGATTGACGATCAGGTAACGGTCGCCCGGCCCCAGGCCCAGCACCCGCACATATTCGCCAAAGGCGCGCAGGTTCTGCCCATGGGCACTCATCACGCCCTTGGGCTTGCCGGTGGTGCCCGAGGTGAACAGCAGGTCGCAGACCGCTTCGGGCCCGATGCACAGGGCGCGCCGCTCGGCGGTGAGTTTCTCGATGGTGGCGGCGCCACGCAGGAACTGGCTGTAGCTCAGATCGTGCGCGGGCAATGCCCCGGCGCCGTCGAACACCACCAGGTGCTCCAAGGTCGCTGGCCGGTGGGGAGCGAGCAGCGCCGGGTAATCGACTTCCAGAAAACGCTGCTGCACGAACAGCACGCGGCAGCCACTGCGCGCCAGCACGTCCGCAGCTTCAACCCCTTTCATGCGGGTATTGACGGGTACCAGCACTGCGCCGGCGCAGTGTATGCCCAACGCCGCCAGGATCCACTCGCGGCTGTTGGGCGCCCACAGGCCCACCCGATCACCGGCCTGTATGCCCAGCGCCATCAGGCCACGGGTCACCTGCAGCGCCTGGTCCGGCAAATCGGCGTAGTCCAGGCGCATGCCGTTTTCCTCGATGGCGGCATGGCCGGCAAAGCGTTGGGCGCTGTCGAACAGCAAGCGGGCGATGGTGGCAGGTGCTGGCTGCCGGGAAGGGGTGGGATTGAGACTTGGATTCATGCGGGGCTCGCTCATCGGCGTCACTCGGGAAAACGGATACGCAGCTGCCCGCTGGTGGGCACGGCCTGGCAGGCCAGGATCCAGCCTTCGGCCAGCTCGCCGGCATCCAGGGCATCGTTGTGCAGCAGTTCGACATCGCCGCTTTCGAGGGTGCACATGCACGAGGCACAGCCCCCTACCCGGCAGGCACTGGGCGGGTTGAGGCCGGCGCGGTGCATGGCGTCCAGCAAGGTTTCGCCGCTGTCGCAGGCCAGCTGGTGTTCCTGGCCATCCAGGCGCACCGCCAGCTGCGCGGCCACGGCCGCGTCACTTGCGACCTTGGTGGGCGCGTCGCCTTCGCCAGGCAGCGAGACGAAGCGCTCCACATGCACCCTTGCCGGCGGCATGCCTAGCTGCTTCAGGGCTTCGACGGCGGTGTCCATGAACGGGCCTGGCCCGCAGATGAACGCCTGGGCATCGATGAACGGCCGCGCCAGCTCCGCCAGCTGCCCCGCCAGCGGAATGCCCTGCAATGCATCAAGCCAGTGCACCACCTGCAGGCGCTGCGGGTGCACGGCCGCCAGCAGGCGCAGCTCGTCGCGGAAAATCACCGACTGCTGGTCGCGGTTGGCGTACACCAGCAGGATGCGCCCCTGCCCGGCCAGCAGCGCCGAGCGCAAGATCGACATCACCGGGGTGATCCCGCTGCCGCCGCCAAACAGCAGCAGGTCTGCCGACAGGTCACGCGGCACAAACACCCCGGCCGGGGGCAGCACTTGCAGGGTCTGGCCTTCTTGCAGGGCATCGCACAGCCAGTTGGAGGCACGCCCGTCGCGCACCCGCTTTACGGTCACCCGCAGCGGTTCGTCCAGCAGCGGCGTGCTGGACAACGAATAGCAGCGTGGCAGCCAGCCGCCGTCAAACGGCACGCGCAGGGTCAGGAACTGCCCTGGCTGGTAGCGAAAGCGCTCGCTGAGGGCCTCCGGCACCTCGAACACCAGGGAGCGGGCGTCGGCGCTTTCCTCGACCACCCGCGCCACGCGCAAGGCCAGGTAGTCACTCATACGAACGGGTCCGGGTTGGGCAGGCCCAGCTGTACCGCGCCGAAGCTGCGGCCGTAGGCCATGAAATTGTTGGCGATGTGCCCGCGGGCCTGGTGCAGGTCGCGGAACAGGCGCGCCACCGGGTTGCTGTTGTACAGGCCGGACGCAGCCATGCTGCGCAGCAGGTCGCTGACGCGCTCGGCACAGATGTTGGTGACGTAGGAGGACTGGTAGCGGTACAGCAGGCGCGTCTCGGTGTCTGGATACTCGCCGGCGCGGGCCAGGCGCATCAGGTGTTCGTAGTTGCGTTCGAGCACCAGCTTCAGGCAGTCGACAGTGATCACCGCCTCGGCCACGGCGGTCTGCGCCACTGGGTCGTCGGCGGTGCGCGCACCGTGCTTGCCGATGTGCTGCGCGGCGTTGTCGCGGAAGGTGTTGATCGCGCCCTGCAAGGCCCCGATAGCCGAGGTCGATACCGCCCGGGAGAACACCTGGGCAAAGGGGATGGCGTAGATCGGATTGGTGTTCACCAGCCGCCCCGGCGTGGCCTCGATCTGCCAGTTGTTGGTGCGCTGTACGCGGTGTGCCGGCACGAACGCGTCCTCGACCACGATGTCGTGGCTGCCGGTGCCGCGCAGGCCGAGCACATCCCAGTTTGGCTCGATGCCGTAGTCGGCGCGCGGCAGCAGGAAAGTGCCGTGCTCGCTGGCAAAGTCGCCGTCGGCGGGCAGTATGCCGCCCAGCAGCACCCATTGGCAGTGCTCGCTGCCACTGGAAAACCCCCAGCGCCCGCTGATGCGGTAACCACCCGGCACCACCGTGACCTTGGCCGAGGGCATGTAGGTCGAGGAGATCAACGCGTTGTGGTCGTGTTCCCACACCTCGCGCTGTGCCTCCACCGGGTAGCGTGCCACCTGCCACGGGTGCACGCCCATCACGCCGTACACCCAGGCGGTCGACATGCAGCCTTCGGCGAGGATCATCTGGATTTCGAAGAAGGTGCGCGGGTCGACTTCATAGCCACCGAAGGCGCGTGGCTGCAGGGCGCGCAGCAGGCCGGCCGACTGCAGCTCGGCGATGGTCTGGTCGGGGATGCGCAAGTCGCGGTCGGCCTGCGCGGTACGCTCCTTGAGCAGCGGCACCAGGCGCCGCGCACGTTCGATCAGTTCGAGTTCTTCCTGGGTTTTTTCTCGCAAGCTGTGCATCACTGGTTTCTCCCGATCTCGCTGCGCCACTGCGCGAGTTGAAGCCGATGATCGGGCGGTACGCGACAGGCTTCATCGTCAATGCGGACTAGGGTTTGCCGCCACGCTGCGGGGCGTGCAGGGCCTGCCGCGCTAGTCCGTTGAGACGATGCCGGCGGGTGTTGGCGAGGCGATAGTCGTTGCCATCCACAGCCCTGAGGAAGCACCGCCATGAGTATCCTGCAGCGATTTCGAATCGACGGCAGCGTCGCCATCGTCACCGGCAGTGGCCGTGGCATCGGCCGCGCCATTGCCCTGGCCTATGCCGAGGCCGGCGCCGATGTGGTCTGCGCCGCCCGCTCACTGGACGATGTGCAAGGGGTGGCCGAGGAAATTCGCGCCATGGGCCGCAACGCCCTGGCCTTCGCCTGTGATGTCAACGACAGCGAACAGCGCCGGGCACTGGTCAGCCAGAGCCACGAGCATCTGGGGCGCATCACCCACCTGGTCAACAACGTCGGCGGCGGCGGCCCCAACGACCCACTGAGCCTCAGCCCCGAGCAGTTCGACGAGGTGCTGCGCTTCAACGTGTCCAGCGCCTACGCGTTCTGCCAGCTGTGCGTGCCGCTGATGCGCGAGGCCGGCGGCGGCAACATCGTCAACATCAGCTCGGTGGCGGCGCGTTACGCCCAGCGCCACTTCAGCGCCTACGGCACCGCCAAGGCCGCCCTCAGCCACCTGACCCGGCTGCTGGCCCAGGACTTCGCGCCCCAGGTGCGGGTCAACGCGGTCGCCCCCGGCCCCACCCTGACCGCCGCGCTCAGTGGGGTGATGCCCGCCGCGATGCGCCAGAGCATGGAAGCCAACACCCCGCTCAAATGCCTGGGCACACCTGAAGACATCGCCGCCGCCGCGCTGTACCTGGCCAGCCCCGCATCGGCCTGGGTCAGCGGCAAAATCATCGACGTCGACGGTGGCGCCGACAGCAGCGTGTGGGTGGGCTGAACAACGCTTTTCTCAGGCCGGCCTCAGCACACTCGAACCGGCCCTTTTTATTCCCTGTCTGTTCATTTTCCACTGCAGAGACCCCGCCATGGACGCCCACCTGATCACCGCGCTCGGTGACGAGCTGTTCAATGCCCTTCGTGGCCGCCAGACCCTGCCGCCGCTGACCCGCCGCTACCCGGCCATCACCCTCGACCAGGCCTACCGCATTTCGCTGGCCTTCCTGCAGCGCCGCGAAGCGCTGGGTGAGCAGGTGGTGGGCAAGAAGATCGGCGTGACCAGCCGTGCCGTGCAGGAAATGCTCGATGTCCACCAGCCGGACTTCGGTTTCCTGACCAACGCCATGCAGGTCGAGGATGCCAGTGCCGTGAGCCTGGCCCAGCACCGGCTGATCCAGCCCCGGGCCGAGGGCGAGATTGCCTTCGTGCTGGCTGAAGACCTGCACGGCCCCGGCATCAGCGCCGACGACGTGCTGGCCGCCACGCAGTGGGTGATGCCCTGCTTCGAGATCGTCGACTCGCGCATCGATGCCTGGCAGATCCGCATCCAGGACACCGTGGCCGACAACGCCTCGTGCGGTGTGTTCGCCCTGGGTACCCAGCGCGTCGACCCGCGCAGCCTGGACCTGGCCCGGGTCGAAATGCAGCTGCTGAAAAACGGCCAAGCCGCCGGCAGCGGCCTGGGTTCCGCCGTTCAGGGCCACCCTTGTGCGGCCGTGGCCTGGCTGGCCAATACCCTGGGCGAACTCGGCATCCCCTTCCGGCGCGGCGAAATCATTCTTTCCGGCGCGCTTGCGCCCCTGGTGCCGGTGGTTGCCGGCGACCGCATCAGCCTGAGCATGAGCGGGCTGGGCCATTCCAGCCTGCGCTTCGTGCCCTGATCCCCTCTCCCTGGAGCCATGAACATGAACAAGAAGATCCGCTGTGCGCTGATCGGGCCAGGCAACATCGGCACCGACCTGTTGTACAAACTCAAGCGCAGCGAGGTGCTGGAGCCGGTCTGGATGGTAGGCATCGATGCCAGCTCCGAAGGCCTGGCACGCGCCCGCGAGATGGGCCTGAAGACTACCGCTGACGGCGTTGACGGCCTGCTCCCGCACGTGCTCGACGACCGCATCCAGATCGCCTTCGATGCCACCTCGGCCTACGTCCACGCGCAGAACTCGGAAAAGCTCAACGCCCTCGGCGTGCTGATGATCGACCTGACACCCGCAGCCATCGGCCCGTTCTGCGTGCCGCCGGTCAACCTCAAGGCCAACCTCGGCCTGGGTGCGATGAACGTCAACATGGTCACCTGCGGTGGCCAGGCGACCATCCCGCTGGTGGCCGCCGTGTCCAGCGTGCAGCCGGTGGAATATGCCGAGATCATCGCCACCGCCGCGTCGAAATCGGTGGGGCCTGGCACGCGCAAGAACATCGACGAGTTCACCCGCACCACCGCCAGCGCGGTGGAACAGGTGGGCGGCGCCCGGCGCGGCAAGGCGATCATCATCATCAACCCTGCCGAACCGCCGCTGATCATGCGCGACACCGTGCACTGCCTGACTGCCGACACGCCGGACCAGAACGCGATCCGCGCGGCGCTGGACGCCATGATCGCCCAGGTGCAGCGCTATGTGCCGGGCTACCGGCTGGTCAACGGCCCGGTCTTCGATGGCAACCGGGTGTCGATCTTCATGGAAGTCGAAGGCCTGGGCGACTACCTGCCGCGTTACGCCGGCAACCTCGACATCATGACTGCGGCCGCCGCGCGTACCGCCGAGCTGTACGCCGAAGAAATCCTCAAGGGCGAGCTGGTGCTGCGCCCCGCCCCCACTGCTCTGGCCTAAGGAAGCGACCATGGACCTCTCTGGCAAACGCATTACCGTACATGACATGTGCCTGCGTGACGGCATGCACCCCAAGCGCCACCAGATCAGCCTGGATGAGATGCAGCGCATCGCCAGTGGCCTGGATGCGGCAGGCGTGCCGTTGATCGAGGTGACCCACGGCGATGGCCTGGGCGGCAGCTCGGTGAACTACGGCTTTCCGGCGCACAGCGACGAGCAGTACCTGGCGGCGGTGATCCCGCTGATGAAGCAGGCCAAGGTGTCGGCGCTGTTGCTGCCCGGCATCGGTACCGTCGAACACCTGAAAATGGCCCATGAACTGGGGGTCAGTACCTTGCGCGTGGCTACCCACTGCACCGAAGCGGACGTCAGCGAGCAGCATATCGCCCATGCCCGCCACCTGGGCATGGACACCGTGGGTTTCCTGATGATGGCGCACATGAACAGCGCCGAAGGCCTGGTGACCCAAGGCAGGCTGATGGAAAGCTACGGCGCCAACTGCATCTACCTGACCGATTCCGCCGGCTACCTGT
>NZ_JABMCW010000530.1:0-2613 GCF_013179705.1 Pseudomonas sp. CM25
GGTGTTGATGCCCGAGTATGCGTCACACCCGTCGCCACTGAGGTTGGAGTTGCTGTAGATGAGGTTGAGGTCGATGCCAAGCCAAGGCCGCGACAGCTCCAGCGACCAGTCGGAGAACCCACTGACCTGGCTGCCATCACCAATGGTGAACGGCGTGCCCAAACGGTGATGAGCGAGCTTGACGGTCAGGTCGACAGCGAACAGCGGCAGTTGGCCGAAGTCGGCAAACAGGGTGCCGGTGCGGTTGTCGGGGTTGTCGCGCAGCGCCCCGCCGAAGCGGCTGCCCAGCACCGAAATACCCCCATACAGCGCATAGCTGTCGGGGCCTGCGATATTCGGCTGGCTGTAGTGGATCAACCCCATTTCGTAGCCCAGGCTGCTGTCGAAGTGGTGCTTGTAGCCCAGGTAGCTGTCCAGCCGCAGCGTCGAATCGGCGGTAACGCCCATGCTGGGGGCGTACTGGCCAATGTACCAGCCACTGGGGTGGCTCAGGTCCAGGCCGCCGTGAAAGGCACCGACGGCACTGGGCGAAATCAGCCCTTGGGCCATGCTGCGTGATGGGGTGGTGCCGAGCGTGAAGTCAAAGCCGCCCAGATCGCGTTTGATCTGCTGGGCCAGCAGCATGGGGCTGAATAGCAGTGCAGCGCTCAACAATAGAAGAGGCCTGGTCATGGTCTCCATCCTGGAAAGCTTGCGGTTGAGCGGTAGAGGATACCTGCGCAGGTGGCTGGAGGGAACCGCCGGTTAGCCGGTTCAGCCTTTGGTCGAACGGTCAGCGTCGGCGGCTTCCGTCACCACAGGCAGGTTGCCGGCACGCTGGATCACCCGCCGCTGCAACTCGTAGTCGTCCAGCGAAAGGCCCCGGCGCTGCAACGCTTCCAGCTGCAGCTGGCGGGTTTCGTCGGCGGTGTATGCACGCAGTTCGGGGTGGCTGGCACAGCCGCTGCTGATGGCGATGGCAAAAACGGCAAAGATGGCGAGCAGCGGGCGGGCCAGGGTATTCATGGGTGAGCTCCGGGGGCCTGTGGTAGTTGGCGAGTCGATGGAGCAAGGTTATTCGGCAATGCCGTTTGGCAGAAATTGCCATTCTCGATAGTGACTATCGACCGCGCGTGAGCCGCTGGCGGTTTATGCCCGATGGCCGAATTCACCATCGTTGCTACCCTTAACCCACGCGGCCTGGTCTTGGGGATAAGCGATGCGCATGCCACTGTGTGTGGTTTTGACGGCAGCACTGTGCCTTGGCACCGTGCCCGGCCTGGTGCTGGCAGCAGAGGTACCGGCCACCGAGCCGCCTGCGGCGGCCGATGCGGTCGCAGCCAAAGACCCGGTTTTCACCCAGGCACAGCTGGACCAGATGCTCGCGCCCATCGCGTTGTACCCCGATGCGCTGCTGGCCCAGGTGCTGATGGCGGCCACCTACCCCGGGCAGGTGAGCGAAGCCGTCACCTGGTCCAAGGCCAACCCCAAGGCGTCCGGCGACGATGCGGTCAGGCAAGTTGCCAAGCAGCCGTGGGACCCGAGCGTACAAGCGCTGGTGGCGTTCCCGCAGGTGCTGGCGACCCTCGGCCAGGACCCGGCCTGGGTCCAGCGCCTGGGCGATGCCTTCCTTGCCCAGCCCGACGATGTCATGGCCGGCGTGCAGCGCTTGCGTCACCAGGCACAGGCTGCCGGCAACCTGCAGAGCAACCAGTACCAGAACGTTACCGTGCAGGCCGCCCCGGCACCGGCGGCCAGCACCCAGGCGCCTGTAGCCAGCAGCCCGCCGAGTACCATCATCATCCAGCCGGCCGACCCGCAGGTGGTTTACGTGCCCAGCTACAACCCCACCACCGCCTATGGCACCTGGGCCTATCCCGCTTCGCCACCGGCCTACTACCCGCCGCCGCCCCTGTATTACGCCGGCTCCGCACTGGTGGCGGGCCTGGCCTTCGGTACTGGCGTGGCAATTGTCAGTTCGCTGTGGGGCAACTGTGACTGGGGCCACAATGACATCGACATCGACGTCAACCGCTACAACAACCTCAACGTCAGCAACCGTATCAGCAACAACCAGAACAAATGGCGGCACAACACCGTCAACCGCGAAGGTGTGCCTTATCGCGACGCCCGCAGTCGCCAGCAGTATGGCCGCCAGCTGGACGGCGCCACGCAACGTACGGCCTTTCGCGGTGACGACGCCCAGCGCGCGCAGGCCCGTGACAAGGCCAGGGCCTCGATGGACCGGGCCGGCATCGAACGGCCGGCGACCAATAACCGGCAGGCACGCCAGCAAGTGCGTGAAGCGCAGGCAGGCAATGCGGGCGGCCAGCGCGTGCAGCCCCTTGGCGATAACGCGAGGGCGGCCGACCGTCGCCAGGAACTGCGCAGTACCCAGGCGCGGCATGGTGAAGGCCAGGCGCGGCAGTTGGCCCATAACCGCGCTGCCGGTACCGCAGGCCGGGCCCGCAACAATGCCTTCGACGGCGTGCGCGCACCGTCACGCACCAGCGCGCAGGCCAGCCGTGGCCACGTCAGCCAGGCGTTTGCCCAGCGCCCCAATGCATCGCGTGCCGCGGGGCACGCCATATCGCGGCCGAGTGCGCCGGCGCGCCGTGGTGCAGGGGGCCGGCG
>NZ_JABMCW010000531.1:0-2612 GCF_013179705.1 Pseudomonas sp. CM25
TTCGGCGATATCCGCCATGCCCATTGGGGCACCTGGGTGGCCGCTATTAGCCTTTTGCACGGCATCCATGCTGAGGGCGCGAATGGCGTTGGCACGTTCACGACGGCTGGGCATCGCTGGTCTCCTGGGGGGGCTTGAATAGGTGGTGTCACGAAAAAGGCGGCTATTTTCGCCCACTGGGGGTGCCGGGGGCAATGACGTATGGTCGCAGTCGGGGGATTTTCCTGTGATTGGCATTCAATTCGGGGCAAAACCGGGTGAAACGGCCCGTCCATCACTCAATATCAAAACTTTTTGATATTGGCCTTGCTAGGGCATCGATGCCTGTCTAGACTGCCGCCCCATGAACCTCCGTGCGCAATCCATTCCCGAGCAACGCGAAACACTGGCTGCCCTGTGCAAGGCCAGTGGCGACGAGTTGCGCCTGAACGTACTGCGCGCCCTGGCCAACGATTCGTTCGGCGTGCTGGAGCTGGCGCAGATATTCGACGTAGGCCAGTCAGGCATGAGCCACCACCTGAAGGTGCTGGCCCAGGCAGAGCTGGTAGCGACCCGCCGCGAAGGCAATGCCATCTTCTACCGCCGCGCCCTGCCCGACAGCCTGCGCCTGGGCGGCCGGCTGCATGCGGCGTTGCTTGAAGAGGTCGACGGCCTGACGCTGCCGCCGGACGTGCAGGCGCGGATCGCCCAGGTGCAGCAGCGCCGCGCGGTAACCAGCCAGGACTTCTTCTTGCGCGTGGAAGAAAAGTTTCGCGCCCAGCAAGACCTTATTGCCGGCCTGCCGCAGTACCGCGAAAGCCTGCTGGCACTGCTCGACAAGCTGAATTTCGACCCGGCTGCCAGCGCCTTGGAGGTCGGCCCCGGTGACGGCGGCTTCCTGCCAGACCTGGCCCGGCGCTTCGCCCGGGTCACCGCTTTGGACAACAGCCCGACCATGCTCGAGCTGGCGCGCCAGGTGTGCCAGCGCGAAGGGCTCGACAACGTGAACCTGCAGTTGGCCGATGCACTGGGTGCAACGGATGTGGCCGCCGACTGCGTTGTGCTGAACATGGTCCTGCACCATTTCAGCGACCCGGCCCTGGCCTTGCGCCAGCTGGCCAATCGGGTGAAGGCAGGCGGCAGCTTGCTGGTCACCGAACTTTGCAGCCATGACCAGGGGTGGGCGCGGGAAGCGTGCGGCGACCTGTGGCTTGGCTTCGAACAGGACGACCTGGCCCGCTGGGCCAACGCTGCCGGGCTGGCCCTCGGCGACAGCCTGTACGTGGGCTTGCGTAACGGTTTCCAGATCCAGGTCCGCCATTTCCAGCGCACGGCTGGCGACATACACCATCGGTAAATTTCAGGAACCTTCGAGATGAGCGAATACTCCCTTTTCACCTCCGAGTCCGTGTCCGAAGGGCATCCGGACAAGATCGCCGACCAGATTTCGGACGCCGTCCTCGATGCCATCATCGCCCAGGACAAATACGCCCGCGTAGCTTGCGAAACCCTGGTCAAGACCGGTGTCGCCATCATCGCCGGTGAAGTCACCACCTCGGCCTGGGTCGACCTGGAAGACCTGGTGCGCAAGGTGATCATCGACATCGGCTACAACAGCTCCGACGTCGGTTTCGACGGCGCCACCTGCGCTGTGATGAACATCATCGGCAAGCAGTCGGTGGACATCGCCCAGGGCGTCGACCGCTCCAAGCCGGAAGACCAGGGTGCCGGTGACCAGGGCCTGATGTTCGGCTACGCCAGCAACGAAACCGAAGTGCTGATGCCGGCACCGATCTGCTTCTCGCACCGTCTGGTCGAGCGCCAGGCCGAAGCCCGCAAGTCCGGCCTGCTGCCGTGGCTGCGCCCGGACGCGAAATCCCAGGTCACCTGCCGTTACGAAAACGGCAAGGTAGTGGGTATCGACGCGATCGTGCTGTCGACCCAGCACAACCCTGAGGTTTCGCAGAAAGACCTGCAGGAAGCCGTGATGGAGCTGATCGTCAAGCACACCCTGCCTGCCGAACTGCTGCACAAGGGCACCCAGTACCACATCAACCCGACCGGCAACTTCATCATCGGTGGCCCGGTGGGTGACTGCGGCCTGACCGGCCGCAAGATCATCGTCGACTCCTACGGCGGCATGGCGCGCCACGGCGGCGGCGCGTTCTCTGGCAAAGACCCGTCCAAGGTCGACCGTTCCGCGGCCTACGCCGGCCGCTACGTGGCCAAGAACATCGTCGCTGCCGGCCTGGCCGAGCGCTGCGAGATCCAGGTTTCGTACGCCATCGGCGTGGCCCAGCCGACTTCCATCTCGATCAACACCTTCGGTACCGGCAAGGTCTCCGACGAGAAGATCATCCAGCTGGTGCGCGAGTGCTTCGACCTGCGTCCGTACGCCATCACCACCATGCTCGACCTGCTGCACCCGATGTACCAGGAAACCGCTGCCTACGGCCACTTCGGCCGCACCCCGCAGCAGAAGACGGTCGGCGACGACACCTTCACCACCTTCACGTGGGAGCGCACCGACCGCGCCCAGTCGTTGCGTGACGCCGCCGGCCTGTAATTTTTCCTGCAGCGCTGTGCGAAAGCCCCTGCCGAGCAATCGGCAGGGGCTTTTTTGTGACATATCG
>NZ_JABMCW010000532.1:0-2610 GCF_013179705.1 Pseudomonas sp. CM25
GGTCAGCTCGAGGTAGGTTGCCTGGTCCGGGGCGTTCTCTGGCGAGACGCTCCAGCGCCACATGTCTTCTTCGTGCTCGGTCCAGGTATCTTCCAGGACACCGCCTTCGTATGAGATATGCAGCAGGTTGGCGTCCATCGAGTAAGGCGATTTCTTCTTGCCGTGACGCTCGATCGGGATGCCGTGCTTCTCGGCGTAGTCCATCAGCTTCTCGCGGGACAGCAGGTCCCACTCACGCCATGGGGCGATAACCTTGACACCTGGCTTCAGGGCATAGGCACCCAGCTCGAAACGAACCTGGTCGTTGCCTTTGCCGGTGGCGCCATGGGAAATGGCGTCAGCGCCGGTTTCGTTGGCGATTTCGATGAGGCGCTTGGCGATCAGCGGACGGGCGATGGAGGTACCCAGCAGGTACTCGCCTTCGTAGACGGTGTTGGCGCGGAACATCGGGAACACGAAATCACGCACGAACTCTTCGCGCAGGTCGTCGATGTAGATCTCTTTAACGCCCATTGCCTGGGCCTTGGCGCGGGCCGGCTCGACCTCTTCGCCCTGCCCCAGGTCAGCGGTGAAGGTCACCACTTCGCAGTTGTAGGTATCCTGCAGCCACTTGAGAATCACCGAAGTATCAAGGCCGCCGGAATACGCCAGTACGACCTTATTTACGTCCGCCATGCCATCACTCCACGGGGTTGTACGGAAAGGGATCGATTCTAACGGCCTTGAGGATAAATTTACAGTGGGGCGACAGCTTCTGACGACAAAGCGACAGGAACTGTCGGAAGGGCGACGGGGTTGGAGGGGGCTGATGATCGAGGCACCAGGTGCATGGCTTGGAATGGATGGATGGGATCATGGCCCCAAGGTGCATGCCTTGCCATATTCAGCGGTTGTGAGATCGAGCGCCGGAAATGCTGTGCCGAACACATGGAGGCCTCATTGCAATCCACCTCCATACACCCGGCCCTCCACCCTCAAGGAGCCTTCGCCCCCGGCGCTGCTGCAGCAGGCGCAGGCGCAGCCTGCTCCACCGGTTTCTCTGGCACCCCCCCCCGATCCAGCTCGATATTCACCCGCCGATTGCGCGCCCGATTCGCCGCACTGTTGTTCTTTGCAAGCGGGTACCGCTCGCCATGGAAACGCACGGTAATCTGCTCCTGCGCAATCCCATGCGCCGTCAGGTAATCAGCCACGGCCAACGCCCGGCGGCGCGACAGGTCGCGATTGGTCAAACGGTTACCACTGTTGTCCGAGTGCCCATTGAGCTCGACATGGTTAACCGACGGATCAGCCTTCATGTAATCCAGAATCACATCCAGCCGCGCGCGCGCGGAATCATCCAGTTCGATACCCCCCCCCGGGAAGCCCACCTGGGTCTGGCGTACCTGGTCGTAGTTCATCGGCAGGAGCTTGGCAGCACACACCTGGTAATCGCTGTAGGCCTTGGCGAAGCTGACCGGCAACACGCGCACTTCCATCGGCCTGCCCGCCTCACCGGTGTAGTTGCGCACCACCGTGCTGCGGCCATCGAGCAAACCGTTGATCAGGCGGCTGGCCTGACCCTGTGACGAGCTGAACAGCACGCCTGTGCGGGCCAGGCGGACGCTGCCAAGGTTGATATCACCACGCCCGGGCTGCCACGGCGCCGCTGCCGCCAGCAGGCTGGCGTTGCCCGCGCCCAGCACATTGCCGGCCGAGCGCAGCTGGAACACCGGCTGCTCGCCCGCCCGGCGCACGAACTCGCCGCTGCCAAAGCCGTCGATCGGCTGGATAAGGCGGCATTCGAACTGGTCACCTTCAACCTTCCAGGCAATGTTTTCCATGCGCGTCTGGAATGTCAGTGCGCCGGCCGGCAGGCTGGCGAACAGGGTCAACAGGGCTATGTAACGCTGGCGCACGGGCGGCTCCACAAATTCTGACGGCTTACCTGCAGGCTATCGGACGCGTCCCGGAAAACTTGATACCCGTGCTCGCCCGGGGGTTTTCCGGTAGCATTGGCGCTTGAGTTCGACCCGCCTGGAATCCCCAATGTCCGATCGCCTGACCCTCCTGCGCCCCGACGACTGGCACATCCATCTGCGCGATGGTGCCGTCCTGCCCCACACCGTTGGCGATGTGGCGCGTACCTTCGCCCGTGCCATCATCATGCCCAACCTGGTTCCGCCGGTGCGCAATGCCGACGAGGCCGGCGCCTACCGTGAGCGCATCCTGGCCGCGCGCCCTGCCGGCAGCCGCTTCGAGCCGCTGATGGTGCTGTACCTCACCGACCGCACCAGCCCCGAAGACATCCGCGCGGCCAAGGCCAGTGGCATTGTCTACGCCGCCAAGCTATACCCGGCCGGCGCCACCACCAACTCCGATTCGGGCGTTACCAGCATCGACAACATCTTCCCGGCCATCGAGGCGCTGGCGGAAGTTGGCATGCCACTGCTGGTGCATGGCGAAGTGACGCGCAGCGAGATCGACGTTTTCGACCGTGAAAAACGCTTCATCGACGAACACATGCGCCGCGTAGTCGAGCGATTCCCGACGCTGAAAGTGGTATTCGAGCACATCACCACCAGCGATGCCGCGCAGTTCGTCACCGAGGCCCCGGCCAACGTTGGCGCG
>NZ_JABMCW010000533.1:0-2588 GCF_013179705.1 Pseudomonas sp. CM25
GTTACCCTTCTCGGCGCTTTTCGGGATGGTGCGCCATAGGTCGTTGATCTGCCGCTGCAGATGCTCTTCGCGCTCCTTTTGCCGACGCCGCTCTTCTTCGGCAGAAATCGGATAGGGGCGCTTGTAGCGGTCCACGCCGTAGTTCATCAAGGCATGGCAGGAGTCGATCAGGTCTTCCACCGCATCGATGCCGTGGCGCTCTTCGCATTGCGCGATGTACTGCTTGGCAAACACCAGGTAGTCAATGATGGAACTGGCATCGGTCCAGGTGCGGAACAGGTAGTTTCCCTTGAAGAAGCTGTTGTGGCCGTAGCAGGCATGGGCGATCACCAGTGCCTGCATGCACATGGTGTTTTCTTCCATCAGGTAGGCGATGCAGGGGTCGGAGTTGATCACGATTTCGTAGGCCAGGCCCATCTGGCCACGGCTGTACGACTTTTCGGTGCTGAGGAACTGCTTGCCATAGGACCAGTGGTGATAGCCCAGCGGCATACCGACGGAGGCGTAGGCGTCCATCATCTGCTCGGCGGTGATGACCTCGATCTGGTTGGGGTAGGTGTCCAGGGCATAGCCTTCGGCCAGGCGGCTGATTTCCCGGTCGTAGGTCTGGATCAGTTCGAACGTCCACTCGGACCCGGTGGAAATGGGTTGGCGTCTCTGTGCTCTGGCGGTCATGTGGCTAACCTGCGCTGGAAGAGTTCACGGAAGACCGGGTAGATGTCGCCGGCCGATACCAACTGCTGCTGGGCGAACGTGTCGGGGAACCCTTCGCCGATGCGCTCGTACTCGTACCACAGCGCCTGATGCTCACGGGGGGTGATCTCGACGTAAGTGTAGTACTGCACGTGCGGCATGATCTGCTTGGAGAGAATTTCGCGGCAGATGGGCGAGTCGTCGTTCCAGTTGTCGCCATCGGAGGCCTGGGCGGCGTAGATGTTCCAGTCGCTGGCCGGGTAGCGTTCGGCCATGATCTCCTGCATTAGCTTGAGCGCACTGGAAACGATGGTGCCGCCGGTTTCCCGGGAGTAGAAGAACTCTTCCTCGTCCACTTCGCGGGCACTGGTGTGGTGGCGAATGAATACTACCTCGATGCGGTCGTAATTACGCTTGAGGAACAGGTACAGCAGGATGAAGAAGCGCTTGGCAATGTCCTTGGTGGCTTGGGTCATCGAACCGGACACGTCCATCAGGCAGAACATTACCGCCTTCGAGCTTGGGTTGGGCTGCTTTACCAGCAAGTTGTACTTCAGGTCGAACGTGTCGAGGAAGGGCAGGCGGTTGATACGCGCTTTCAGGCGCTCGATTTCCTGCTCGACTTCCTGGATGTCGGTAAAGTTGTCGGGCTCCTCGACTTTCAGTCGGGCCAGCTCTTTTTGCGCTTCGCGCAACAGCGCGCGGCTGCTGCCGGTCAGGGCGATTCGCCGGGCGTGAGCCGAGCGCAGGGTGCGGACAATGTTGATGCGCGAGGGGTTGCCCTCGTTGGCGATACCGGCACGCACGGTCTTGAACGTATCGGCACCGGTCAGGTGGCGTTTGACCAGGTTGGGCAGCTCGAGGTCCTCGAACATGAACTCGAGGAATTCTTCCTGAGTGATCTGGAAGACGAATTCATCCATGCCTTCGCCAGAATTGCCGGCCTTGCCACGGCCTCCACCGCCCCCACCACCTTGGGGTCTGGGGATATGCTCACCTGCGGTGAATTCCTTGTTGCCCGGGTGCACGATGGTCTGTTTGCCGCCGCGACCATGGTGCAGCACAGGTTCGTCGATGTCCCGTCCCGGAATGCTGATCTGCTCGCCATGCTCCATGTCCATGATGGAGCGACGGCTAACCGCCTCTTCGACGGCCTTCTTGATATGTTCGCGGTACCGCCGCAAGAAGCGCTGGCGGTTGACCGTGCTCTTGTTCTTGCCGTTCAGGCGTCGGTCTATAACGTAGCTCATGGTCCCTCCGGTAGCTGGGAACAGCTGCACGCTTCAAGCTACGAGCTGCACGTAAAGACAGCTGCCGCCGCCCGAGGCTGGAACGCCAGCCTTGGGCGTGCGGTGTGTAGCTTGTCGCTTTATTGCGATTTCCTGACCCGCAGGTACCATTCCGACAGCAGACGAACCTGTTTGTCGGTGTAGCCACGCTCCACCATCCGGGTGACGAAGTCGTTGTGTTTCTTCTGGTCCTCTTTGCTGGCCTTGGCGTTGAAGCTGATGACCGGCAGCAGGTCTTCGGTGTTGGAGAACATTTTCTTCTCGATCACCACCCGCAGCTTTTCATAGCTCAGCCAGCTTGGGTTCTTGCCGTTGTTGTTGGCGCGTGCGCGCAGTACGAAGTTGACGATCTCGTTGCGGAAGTCCTTCGGATTGCTGATGCCGGCGGGCTTCTCGATCTTTTCCAGCTCTTCGTTCAGTGCAATACGGTTGAGGATTTCGCCGGTTTCTGGGTCGCGGTACTCCTGGTCCTGGATCCAGAAGTCGGCGTACAGCACGTAGCGGTCGAAGATGTTCTGGCCATACTCGCTGTAGGACTCGAGGTAGGCGGTCTGGATTTCCTTGCCGATGAACTCGATGTAGCGCGGTGCCAGATATTCCTTGAGG
>NZ_JABMCW010000534.1:0-2585 GCF_013179705.1 Pseudomonas sp. CM25
ATGCCCCAAACGGTGCCGAACAGGCCGATGAAAGGTGAAGTGCTGCCGATACTGGCAACCACTGCCAGGCCGGTTTCCAGCGAGCGGCGCTCACGCACGATCTGCTGCCGCAGGGCGCGCTCCAGGCGGTCTTGATGATTGATGGCGTGGCTCAGGTCGTTGGCCTGGGTGTCACCGACGGCGATCGCGGCGTAGCCGGCCTGGGCAACGCGAGCAGCAGGCCCAGGCTGTTCGTGGCTGATCTGCGCCGCCGAGTCCAGGCTCGAAGCTGCCCAGAACTGCTGGTGGAAGCGCTTGTCCTGGCGCCTCAACCGTACGAACTGCGCAACCTTGACCAAGGCCAGGCCCCAGGTGACGACAGAAAAACCGACCAGCAGCCAGATGACTGCGCTTTCAACAGATTCGAGGGGGGATGCCAGCAGGCTCATGATGATGTTTTCCTGTGTTCTGAAAAGTTAGCGAAGCTTGAAATCGATCGGCACACTGACCCAGCCGGTCTGGGCCACGTCGCCCTGCTTGGCGGGCACGAAACTCCAGCGCTTCACCGCAGCCAGCGCGGCGGCATCGAGGGCATCGCGGCCGCTGCTTTTCTGGACCTGGATCTGCCCGGGCTTGCCACTGGGCAGCACCTCGACGCGCAGCAGCACGGTGCCTTCCCAGCCACGGCGCTGAGCCATTTGCGGGTATTCCGGCGCAGGGTTCTTCAGGTAGGCGGCGTTGGCCGATGCTGGCGTTACCGGGGCCGGCGCGGGTGGTGCTGGCGCAGGCGGTGCCGGGGCCGCTACCGGGGCTGGCGGCGGCGCTTCAACCGGCTTGGGCTGCGGTTTCGACTGCTGCTTGACCACCGGCTTGGGCACAGGCCTCGGCTTGGGTTTGGGTTTGGCGGCCAGTTCGTCGACCACTGGCGGCGGTGGCGGCTCGACCACAGTAGGAGCAGGCGCAGGCGGTGGAGGCTTGAGCACCGGAGGGGTCGGCGCGGCAAACTCGATGGTCATGGGTGGCACCTGTGGCGGTACTACCGGCAGCTCGGGGGTTGGCGCCTGACTCAGCCAGTACGCGGCCGCGCCATGCAGGGCCAGCACCAGCAAGCCCAACAGCAGCTTGTGGCGGCGCTTGAGCTCACTGACCGGCGTGCGCTGCAGGCGCAGCTGGCCGAGTGGCAAGCGAAGCGTGCGCCCAAGCTCGACCAGGTCGCCCGGGGCTGGCCGCCATGGCTGGTCGTAGGCCCTGACGGCCGACTGCACATTACCCATTGATCAAACTCCTGGGGTCTCGATTCAGGTGTGTGGCTGAATCATCGGGGCCAGGGGCTTATCTCTTAAAGTAATGTTTAAAATTATGTTTAGAACTTATGGGAATATTTATTTGCCCTCTTCGTGGGAAGGCCTTGGAATTCGCGGGCTGTGGCTTGAGGGCCTCAAGTCGATGCACTGCGGGCATGCAAAATATTCGCTCAAGGCATGAGATTGCCGCGAGGGCTGCGCCCTCGATCGCCGGCAAGCCAGCTCCCACAAGGACCGCATCATAGCTCGCAGTCAATGCGATCGATGTGAGGGCTGGCTGCGCAGCCCCGGCAATCTCACAGGCAGAAAAAAGCCCAGGACCAACCCCGGGCTTTTCTTCATCAACGGTGACTCAGATATCCGCCACCTTCTGCCAAACCTTGGGCCGGAAGAATAGCGTTTCCCCCCGCGCCAACCCGGTCAGGCTGTCATGGTCCTTGACCACCTCGGCCTCGATCAGCTCGCTCTGTCCTTCCACCTTCAAGGTAACCCGCGTGGTCGCGCCCAGCGGCCGGATATCCCGCACCTCGGCCGCATGGTGCCCTTCGGTCTCATGCCGCGACAGCGAAACCTCATGCGGGCGGAACAGCACATGGTGCCCTTCGCTCAGCGCCAGGCGGTTGGAATCGCCCAGGAAGTGGTAGACGAAATCGTTGGCCGGCTGCTCGTACACCTCGCCCGGCGAGCCGATCTGCTCGATCACGCCCTTGTTCATCACCACGATGCGGTCGGCCACTTCCATGGCTTCTTCCTGGTCGTGGGTGACAAACACCGAGGTCAGGTTGATATCTTCGTGCAAGCGCGCCAGCCAGCGGCGCAGCTCTTTGCGCACCTTGGCATCCAGCGCGCCGAACGGCTCGTCCAGCAGTAACACCTTGGGCTCCACCGCCAGGGCGCGGGCCAGGGCGATACGCTGGCGCTGGCCACCGGACAACTGCTCGGGGTAGCGGTCGGCCAGCCAGTCCAGCTGCACCATGTTCAACAGCTCATGCACCTTCTCGGCAATTCTGCTCTCGCTCGGGCGCTCGCCCTTGGGCTTCATGCGCAGGCCGAAGGCGACGTTGTCGAACACGCTCATGTGGCGGAACAGCGCATAGTGCTGGAACACGAAACCGACGTTGCGGTCACGCACGTCGTGGCCGGACACGTCCTCGCCATGGAACACGATGCTGCCCTGATCGGGTGTTTCCAGGCCGGCAATGATGCGCAGCAAGGTGGTCTTGCCGCAGCCGGACGGGCCGAGCAGGGCCACCAGCTCGCCGCTGTTGATGTCCAGGTTGATGTTGTCCAGGGCCTGGAAGC
>NZ_JABMCW010000535.1:0-2583 GCF_013179705.1 Pseudomonas sp. CM25
CGTTCAGCGCCTTCTGGTCGAGGAAGGCATGGATGTGGTGCGCGGCATCGGCTGCCTGGTAGTCACGGGTCTGGCGTTGCGGGGCGAAAGGCGCATTCATTGTTGGTTTTCCTTTGCGGTGGGGTTGCAGGGCAGCTGGCGCTCAGCGCAGCTTGCCCATGTAGCTTTCCAGCGGGTCCCTGCCCAGCACGCCCTGGGCATTGGCCAGCGCGTCGATGAACAGGGAAAACAGCTCGGACTGGGTACCGATGTCGAGCTTGGCGTAGACGTTCTTGCGGTGCGACTTGATGGTGTCTTCCGACACCCCCAGGCGCTCGGCCAGCGACCTGGTGGAGTGGCCACGCAGGATCAGCTGGGCGATACGGCATTCACGTTCGGTCAGCAGCGAGCTGCCAAAGTTGTTCAGGGCCGCGTGGATGCGTTGCTCGAGGATGTTCTCGAATCGCCCGGCACGGCTGTCGAGCCCGGCAAAGTGCTTGCCGAGCACCGCCAGCACCCAGGGCGTGATGCGCCCGAACAATTCGCGGCTGTGCCCGTCGAGCTTGTCGGTGAACGCCAGCGACACCGCCAGGCTGTGCCCTGGCGCCACCTGCAGGATGTAGTTGAGCTCATCCTCCAGGTGCGAGTGGCGGTAGAACGACTGGTAGTACTCACTGACCTCGAAATGGTCGGGCGCTATGTCGAACAGGCCGTAGCAGCCCGATTCGACCTGCTCCACGCAGGCACCGTAGAACGGGTCGAGCAGGTAGAAGCCGGACAGGTAGCGGCTGACATTGCCTTCGGGTTGCCAGGGCGCCTTGTCGTCCTGCTCGAACAGCGCGCTGGGCATGCCAGCCTGCGGGTACAGGTATACCGTGGTGGCCTGGATAGGCCGGATCACGCCAAGCGCCGCAAACAGGGTGGCGGCAAAGCCCGGCCGGCCGATGGCCTCGGTGACCTTGGCCAGGTGCTCGAACCACGGTTGCGAAAGCAATTGATCAGTCACTTTGGGCCTGCCGTATCAAGTAAGGCACCGCCGCCAGTGCGGTGCGTTGTTGGCCAGATACTCCCATGGCGCCGCGAACACCGAAATCACCCTTTGGGGTGAGCAGCTGCGCTGCTGCCTGGGGCTTCACACAGCTCACCCCAAAGGGTGATTCCGGGTGCCTGCGGGGTGTGGGAGCATCAAACCGCCCCAGCGCTGCGAGCCACCCGCTCGACCTCCTTGCACTACACCCACCGGTAGCGAGCCAGCTCGCGTACTGCGGTGTGCTGCATCCCTTTCCAGGAGCTAGCCATGCATACAACAACAAGTACAGCCCATACCGCCGCCCCGCATGCCCCGTCACTACCCGCCGCCAGCACCGGGCGCTTGCGCAAGTCCATGGGCATGACCGCCCTAGTCCTGTTCGGCCTCGCCTACATGGTGCCCCTGGCAGTGTTCACCACCTACGGGCTGGTCACCCAGATGACCAAAGGGCACTTGCCCACCGCCTACCTGCTGACCCTCGCCGCCATGCTGCTGACCGCCTACAGCTACGGCCGCATGGTCCAGGCCCACCCCTACTCCGGCTCGGTCTACACCTACACGCGCAAGGCCTTCGGCAGCCATATCGGCTTTATTGCCGGCTGGACACTGCTGCTCGACTACATCTTCCTGCCGCTGCTCAGCTACCTGCTGATCGGCATCTACATGTCGGAGTACTTCCCGTCCATCCACGCGTGGGTGTGGGTGGCGGGCTCGATTGCGCTGGTCACCTTGCTGAACCTGATCGGCATCGAGTCGATCACCCGGGTCAACTGGATCCTGGTGGTGGTGCAACTGGTGTTCATCATCGTGTTCGTCGCCTTGTCCATCCACAACCTCAGCGGACAGGCGGAGCCGGTGTCGCTGCTGGCGCCTTTCCATCACGACGGTTTCAGCGTGCCGTTGATCATGACCGGCGCTGCCGTGCTGTGCCTGTCGTTCCTGGGCTTCGATGCGGTGTCGACCATGGCCGAGGAAACCAGCAACCCGACCTACCGTATTCCCGTGGCGATCCTCGCCGTGTCGCTGATTGGCGGCTTGCTGTTCCTGGTGGTGTCGTACTGCGCGCAGATGGTGTTCCCCGACTGGGGCAGCTTCGCCGACCCGGACTCGGCCTCGGTGGACGTGATGCGCCGAGTGGGTGGCGAACTGCTGGTTACCGCCTTCACCGCCACCTACGTGGCCGGTTGCTTTGCCTCGGCCATGGTCTCGCAGGCCAGCGTGTCGCGGGTGCTGTTCGCCATGGGCCGCGACGGAGCGCTGCCTCGGGTGTTCGGCCAGCTGGCGACTAAAAAGCGCGTGCCGGCCACGGCTATCCTGCTGGTCAGCCTGCTGTCGCTGATCGCGTTGGTGATTACCCTGGACACCGTCGCCAACATGATCAGCTTTGGCGCGCTGTTCGCTTTCTCGGCGGTGAACCTGGCGGTGGTCAAGCACTACCTGGTCGACCAGAAGCTGCGTGGGGGCCGTAATGTGCTGCTGTATGGCGCGATTCCGGGCCTGGGTTTTCTCAGCACCCTGTGGCTGTGGAGCAGCCTGACCAGCCTGTCGTTCACCATTGGCCTGTGCTGGATGGG
>NZ_JABMCW010000536.1:0-2574 GCF_013179705.1 Pseudomonas sp. CM25
CCCTTACAGCATCTTCTGAACTACCTAACTCGTTGAATATCAAGGAGTTTGTCGTTCCGTTGTCGCTGGAAGTGGGGCGCATTATAAGGGGATTCGAAAGGGCGTCAACCTTTAATTTCAAGAAAGTGAAATATAAGGGGAAAAGACCATATCAAGGCCGCCAAGTGTCCGCCACAACCCTTTTGGCGCCTATGAGATCGAGCGCCGCCCGCGCGGCGCATCGCGGATAAATCCGCTCCTACATTTGTTGCAACGTGGCCATGCCTGACAGGCCATGGTTGTCAGCGGTTTGCAAGACTCAAGACATGCACCAAGGCAGGCGACCATGGCGTAACAGGTTCGGCACGTTGCAACAAATGTAGGAGCGGATTTATCCGCGATGCGCCGCGCGGGCGGCGCTCGATCTCACAGGCGCCAAAGAAACAACGGCGAACACCTTTCACAGCCAATGCCATCTATAGACAGGCCCATCCCCGCCCTGACGCCCACCACAGCACAGCAACAACCAAACCCCAAAAACAAAACGGGGAGACCTACCGGCCTCCCCGCTTCAGTTACCCGCCTTAAAGGCTAGGAAACGCAAACTGCGACGCCTCATGACTAGCCCGCTGCGGCCAACGCTGGGTAATAGCCTTGCGACGGGTATAGAACCGCACCCCATCCGGCCCATAAGCATGCAGGTCACCAAACAACGAACGCTTCCACCCACCAAAGCTGTGATAAGCCACCGGCACCGGAAGCGGTACGTTGACACCCACCATGCCCACTTCAATCTCGTCACAGAACAGACGCGCGGCCTCACCGTCACGGGTGAAGATGCATGTGCCGTTGCCATACTCGTGATCATTGATCAACTGCATGGCCTGCTCCAGGCTGTTCACCCGCACCACGCACAGCACCGGGCCGAAGATCTCTTCTTTATATATGCGCATCTCCGGGGTCACCTTGTCGAACAGGGTGCCACCAACAAAATAGCCATCTTCATTACCGGTCACACGGAAGCCACGGCCGTCCACCACCAGCTTCGCGCCAGCAGCAACACCGTCATCGATGTAACCGACGACCTTGTCACGGGCAGCAGCGGTGACCAGCGGGCCCATGTCCAGACCGCACGAGGTACCGGCACCAATCTTCAGTGCCTTGATCTGCGGCTCCAGCTTGGCAATCAGGGCATCGGCCACCTGGTCGCCCACACACACCGCCACCGAAATGGCCATGCAACGCTCGCCGCACGAACCATAGGCTGCGCCCATCAGTGCGCTGACGGCGTTGTCCAGGTCGGCATCCGGCATCAGCACCGCATGGTTCTTGGCACCACCCAGCGCCTGCACGCGCTTGCCGCGCTTGGTGCCTTCGGCATAGATGTATTCGGCAATCGGGGTCGATCCGACGAAACTCAGCGCTTTCACCTCTGGCGCTTCGATCAGCGCATCCACGGCTTCCTTGTCGCCGTGCACCACGTTGAGAATGCCCTTCGGCAAACCGGCTTCCAGCAGCAACTGGGCAATGAACAGCGTCGAGCTCGGATCACGCTCTGAAGGCTTGAGGATAAAAGCGTTACCGCAAGCGATGGCCAGTGGGTACATCCACAGCGGCACCATGGCCGGGAAGTTGAACGGGGTGATGCCGGCAACCACGCCCAGCGGCTGGAAGTCGGACCAGGCGTCGATGTTCGGGCCGACGTTGCGGCTGTACTCGCCTTTCAGTACTTCAGGCGCGGCACAGGCGAACTCTACGTTCTCGATGCCACGCTTCAGTTCACCTGCGGCGTCTTCCAAAGTCTTGCCGTGCTCTTCGCTGATCATCTGCGAGATACGTGCTTCGTTCTGCTCCAACAGTTGCTTGAAGCGGAACATCACCTGGGCGCGCTTGGCCGGCGGGGTATTGCGCCAGGCCGGGAAGGCGGCCTTGGCCGAGTCGATCGCTTCCTGCACGGTCGCGCGGCTGGCCAGCTCGACCTTGCGAACGGCCTGGCCAGTGGACGGGTTGAAGACATCGGCGGTGCGCTCACCCTTGGTAACCAGCTCGCCATGGATCAGGTGCTGAACAATGCTCATGCAAAACTCCAGATAAAGAAGGTAGATGTAGGCGCGGAATACGTGCGCGCGCCTGGCATCAAAATCGGATAGATCAGTCGATCAGGTTCAGGTTTTCGCCAACGGCGTCGAACAGGCGATCCAGTTGCTGCGGCGTGGTGTTGAACGTCGGGCCGAACTGCAGGGTGTCGCCACCGAAGCGCACATAGAAGCCTGCCTTCCACAATTTCATCGCCACTTCGTACGGGCGGACAATGGCATCACCGTCACGGGCGGCGATCTGAATGGCGCCGGCCAAGCCGTAGTTACGGATATCAACAACGTTCTTGGTGCCCTTCACGCCGTGCAGCAGCTTCTCGAAGTGCGGCGCCAGCTCGGCGGCGGACTGCACCAGGTTTTCCTTCTGCAGCAGGTCCAGCGCAGCGATGCCGGCGGCGCAGGCTACCGGGTGTGCCGAATAGGTGTATCCATGCGGGAATTCTACGGCGTAGTCCGGCGTCGGCTGGTTCATGAAGGTCTGGTAGATCTCGCTGCTGGC
>NZ_JABMCW010000537.1:0-2536 GCF_013179705.1 Pseudomonas sp. CM25
GGTGGCCACCACGTCCATCAGGTGGATGTTGCCTTCGTCCGGGGCATGGATGTTCAGCGCCACCGGGCCCAGGGGCGAGTAGCCGGCCTCTTCGAAGACGATGGCCTTGGCTGCATGGCTCAGGCCCAACCCGCCCATTTCGCGGCTGGCGTGGGGCGTCAGCAGGCCCGCTGCCTGGGCGCGGGCCTGCAGGTCCCGACGCAGGTCGTCGCTGGGGCCGTGGCCATCCTGGCGTGGGTCGTTCTCGAACGGGATGACCTGTTCGGCAATGAAAGTGCGGGTTCTGGCCTGCAGTTCGAGCAGTTCGTCTGGGAGGGTGAAGTTCATGAGGGTCCTTGTTGGTGCTTGTCGGTCTTGAAACAGGGGGGCGCCTCGCTCAGCGCACGGCCTTGGGGTTACTGATCGTCAGCCGGTCGAGCGTCACCTGGCGCAGCGTCTCGACCAGAGTGCGAGCGCTGTGCGGGGTATCGTGGTGACCTTGGCGAATCGCCCGTGCCAGCTGGCGTCGGGCTTCCTGCAATGAAGGGGCCGGCGCATCGATCAGCGCGGCCAGGTGCGCCTGCTCCTGAAGGCCGAGGACGGCGCCCAGGCGGTTTTCGCGGGCGGCGATGGCCATGGCGTTGGCGATCATCAGCGTCGGGTAGCGCAGCTCGCCGGGCAGAGCCGGCAATACCTGCTCCAGCAAGGTCTGGCGGGCGATTTCGAGTAATTGATGGGCGTGCGGCTGGGTCATGGCGCATCGGCTCCGGTCATGTTCAGGATGTCGAGTTCAAGCTCCGGCAGCAGGCGCGCGGTCAGTGCCAGCTCCAGGGAAGGCTCTTCGCCGGACAGATGGCGCTGCCCCTGCTGCAGCGCGATTACCGCCCAGCGCAGGGTCGCCATGACCTGCCAGTAGTGCAGTTGGTGGGGCTCAACCCACAGTGGCGATACCTGGTGGTAGCCACGCAGGAAGTCCGCCAGCTGGCCAATGCCGCCAGCTTCCAGGTCAGGGCGCGTGAACCGCCAGCACGGGGCGGTAAACCAGCCGAGGTCCTCGCAAGGGTCGCCCCAGCCGGTGAATTCCCAGTCCAGCACCGCTTCCAGCCCCTGCTCGCTGGCCAGGTAGTTGCCCGTGCGGTAGTCGCGGTGCAGCAGACACAGACGGCTGTCTCGCGGTGCATGCAGTTCGCACCAGCGCAGGCCCCACTCCAGTGCCGGGTAGGCATCGTCGAGGGTGTCGAGGTAACGCCGATAGGCATCGACGGTGGCCAGGGCAGGCGAACGCTGCGGCACGGGCAAGAAGTCCAATGCCGCACTCGGCGGGCGGATCTGATGCAGGCGCGCCAGGTTGGCGCCGAGCTGCTCCGCCAGCCGGGCCAGGCCCTGGGCGCCCGCTCCTGCGCTGAGCACCCGCCCGGCAGCGACACCCGACACATACTCCATCAGGAAGAACACCCGCCCGTGGACCTGCGTATCGCGGCACAGCCAGAGTGGCCGCGGAACTTTTACCCCGGCCTGGTGGGCCACCTGCAACACGGCGAACTCCTGGGCGCGGTCGAGGCTGGCCGGCAGCGCCGACAGCGCGTCGCTGCGCAACACCCAGCGCCGGGTACCGGCCCAGGGACCGCCCTCGATCAGCAGTTCGAGCAGCCAGTTTTCCTGGATGGCACCGCCGCTCAGACGCTTGCGGGCTTGAATCTCAACACGCGTTGCCGTTGCCTGCTCACGGATGAAGTCGACAAGGCGCTGCTCATCGGTCGCGACCGCGAGCATGTCGCCTGCCGGACAAGTCGTAGAGGAACTGATCATGAATCAATGGTCCTGCCTTCGGTTTGAAGTGGGCAGGTCAACTGGAGCAACCCCCGGGCCAACTTTCTCAGGATCATCTGCAAGCCCCGTCATGCCTGGCCTGCAGCGGCTCATGGGAAAGGCTGGCGAAGCGCGGAATTGCATAGATGAAACAAATTGGTTCAGGATGGAAACAATTCATTTCTGAACAGGCGCCGCCATGCATTCCCCCACCTCCCAGGTCGTCGTGCTGATCAGTCACCTGCAGCGCCCCCTGCAACGCAGCCGCCTCGCGCAAATGGTGGCCGCGCTCGCCGCGGACTACCCCGACACCCACATCGAAGTGCTCGACACCTCGGTGACCGAGGTACTGCAAGCCGCCCGCGAACTGGAATTGCGCGGAGAAGCCGACGTGTTCATCTGCGCCGGGGCCACTGCTGCCTACCTGCGTAAGCACCTGGCGCGCCCGGTACTGACGATGCGTGTGGGCGGCGGTGACCTGCTGCGGGCACTGGGGCAAGCGCGCGAGCATGCCTCGCAAGTGGCCTTGCTCAGCTACAACCGCATCGACCAGGGCCTTCAGGCCATGGCCGGGCTGTTCACCGTGCAGGTTCACCAGGCTGCCTACACCTCCCTGGAAGAAGCGCGCCAGGAAGTCGAACAGGCCGCACGGATGGGGTGTCGCAGCATCATCGGCTCATCGACGGTGGTGGAGCTGGCGGAACAGGCCGGCCTGCACGGCGTGCTGTCACTGAGCGAGGACACTGTG
>NZ_JABMCW010000538.1:0-2532 GCF_013179705.1 Pseudomonas sp. CM25
TCGATCAGCCCCATGCGTACGGCGCCATGGGCGCGGATCGTCTCGAAACGCAACAGGGCCTGCGGGTCGCCGTTGATGGCGTCCTGCAGCTCGGCGCCGGTGTAGCCGAGGTCCGCAGCGTTGATGAAGATGGTCGGGATGCCGGCATTGATCAATGTCGCCTGGAACGTACCGACACCTGGCACCTCAAGGTCATCGACCAGGTTGCCGGTGGGGAACATCGCAGCGCCTGCGCCGTCTTCGTCGGCTGCTGGGTCGAGGAACTCCAGCTGTACCTCGGCGGCCGGGAACGTCACCCCGTCCAGCTCGAAATCGCCGGTTTCCTGCACCTCACCCTCGGTGATCGGCACATGGGCGATGATGGTCTTGCCGATATTGGCCTGCCAGATACGCACGGTGGCGATGCCGTTGCGCGGAACGCGCGCAGGGTCGACCAGGCCGCTGCTGATGGCGAATGAACCGACTGCCGCAGACAAGTTGCCGCAGTTGCCGCTCCAGTCGACGAAGGCCTTGTCGATGCTGACCTGGCCGAACAGGTAGTCGACATCATGTTCGGGCTTGATGCTGGGCGACAGGATCACGCTCTTGCTGGTGCTTGAAGTAGCACCCCCCATGCCGTCGATCTGCTTGCCATAGGGGTCGGGGCTGCCGATTACCCGCAGCAGCAGCGCATCGCGCGCCGGGCCGGGGATTTGCGCTCGCTCGGGCAGGTCTTGCAGGCGGAAGAACACGCCCTTGCTGGTGCCGCCGCGGATATAGGTGGCGGGGATTTTTACTTGCGGTACGTGAGCCATTGCGTTGCTGTCCTGTCTGATAATCATGAACCCCCGGGGCTGCCTTGCAGCCCAGCGCCGGCAAGCCAGCGCGATCCCTGTGGGAGCTGGCTTGCCGGCGATGGGCCGCACAGCGGCCCCGCTCTCATGGTTAGGCGGTCGCTTCGAGGAAGTCCTGGGCAAAGCGCTGCAGCACCCCGCCCGCTTCGTAGATCGACACTTCCTCGGCGGTGTCCAGGCGGCAGGTCACCGGCACTTCCAGGCGTTCACCCTGGCGGCGGGTGATGACCAGGGTCAAGGTCGCCCGCGGCGTCCGCGCACCCAGCACGTCATAGGTCTCGCTGCCATCCAGGCCCAGGGTCTTGCGGTCGGTGCCCGGCTTGAATTCCAGCGGCAACACGCCCATGCCCACCAGGTTGGTGCGGTGAATACGCTCGAACCCTTCGGCCACGATCGCCTCGACACCTGCCAGCCGCACCCCCTTGGCCGCCCAGTCACGGGACGAGCCCTGGCCGTAGTCGGCACCGGCGACGATGATCAGCGGCTGCTTGCGCTGCATGTAGGTTTCAATCGCTTCCCACATACGGGTGACCTTGCCTTCCGGCTCGATCCGCGCCAGCGAGCCTTGCTGCACGCTGCCGTCTGCCTTGCGCACCATTTCGTTGAACAGCTTGGGGTTGGCAAAGGTGGCGCGCTGGGCGGTCAGGTGGTCGCCACGGTGGGTAGCGTAGGAGTTGAAGTCCTCTTCCGGCAGGCCCATCTTCGCCAGGTACTCACCGGCGGCGCTGTCGAGCATGATGGCGTTGGACGGCGACAGGTGGTCGGTGGTGATGTTGTCGGGCAGCACCGCCAGCGGGCGCATGCCGCGCAGGGTGCGCTCACCGGCCAGGGCCCCTTCCCAGTATGGCGGGCGCCGGATGTAGGTGCTCATCGGACGCCATTCATACAGCGGGGCGACCTTCGGCCCGCGGTCTTCCTCGATGGCGAACATCGGGATGTACACCTTGCGGAACTGCTCAGGCTTCACTGCGGCACGCACCACGGCGTCGATTTCCTCGTCGCTGGGCCAGATGTCCTTGAGGCGGATTTCCTTGCCATCGACCACACCTAGCACATCTTTCTCGATGTCGAAGCGGATGGTACCGGCAATGGCGTAGGCGACCACCAGCGGCGGCGAAGCCAGGAAGGCCTGCTTGGCATACGGGTGAATACGGCCGTCGAAGTTGCGGTTGCCCGACAGCACGGCCGTGGCGTACAGGTCGCGGTCAATGATCTCCTGCTGAATCACCGGGTCAAGGGCACCCGACATACCATTGCAGGTAGTGCAGGCGAAGGCGACGATGCCGAAGCCGAGTTGCTCCAGTTCCTTCTCCAGGCCGGCCTCTTCAAGATACAACTGCACGGCCTTGGAGCCCGGCGCCAGCGACGACTTGACCCACGGCTTGCGGGCCAGGCCCAGCCTGTTGGCATTGCGCGCCATCAGGCCGGCAGCGATCACGTTGCGCGGGTTGCTGGTGTTGGTGCAACTGGTGATGGCGGCGATGATCACCGCGCCGTCAGGCATCTGCCCCGGCACGTCCTCCCAGCTGCCGGCGATGCCTTTGGCCGCCAGGTCGCTGGTTGCGACGCGGGCATGCGGGTTGGACGGCCCGGCCATGTTACGTACCACGCTCGACAAGTCGAAGCTCAGGGTGCGTTCGTAGACCGCCTCGGCCAGGCTGTCGGCCCACAGGCCAGTAGCCTTGGCGTAGGTTTCCAC
>NZ_JABMCW010000539.1:0-2524 GCF_013179705.1 Pseudomonas sp. CM25
GTCCCGTACACCGCCACCCTGGCCATGGTCGCCAGCGCCTCGATGGCCGGCGTGCCATTGATGAACGGTTTTCTGTCGAAAGAAATGTTCTTCGCCGAGACCGTGTTCATCAGCAGCACCGCCTGGGTCGAAGCGACATTGCCGGTGATCGCCACTCTGGCCGGCACCTTCAGCGTCGCCTACGCCTTGCGATTTACCGTCGATGTATTCTTCGGCCCCCCCGCCCAGGACTTGCCCCACACCCCGCACGAGCCGCCGCGCTGGATGCGCGCCCCGGTCGAGCTGCTGGTGCTGACCTGCCTGGTGGTAGGGATATTCCCTGCGCAATCCGTCGGCCCCTTGCTGGCCGCTGCGGCCATGCCGGTAGTCGGCGGCACCTTGCCGGAATACAGCCTGGCCATCTGGCATGGCTGGAATGCCCCGATGATCATGAGCCTGGTAGCCATGAGCGGCGGTATCCTCCTGTACCTGTTGCTGCGCAAGCAGCTACAGCTGGGCCGATTCCCCTATCCACCGCTGATCGGACGGTTCAACGGCAAGCGCCTGTTCGAGCATGGCCAGGTCCTGCTGATGGTAATGGCACGGCGCATAGAGCGCCTGCTCACCACCCGTCGCCTGCAGTCGCAGCTGTTCATGCTGGTGGTAGCCGCATTCCTCGCTGGCCTCACGCCCATGCTCTACAGCGGCCTGACCTGGGGTGAGCGGCCGAAGATTCCGGGTTCGGGGGTGTTCGTCGCGCTGTGGCTGATTGCCATTGCTTGCGCTATCGGTGCCGCTTACCAGGCCAAGTATCACCGTCTGGCAGCACTGATCATGGTCAGCGTTTGCGGCCTTATGACCTGTATCACCTTTGTCTGGTTCTCCGCGCCCGATCTGGCGCTGACCCAACTGGTGGTGGAAGTGGTCACCACCGTACTGATCCTGCTAGGCCTGCGCTGGCTGCCGCGACGTATCGAAGGCGTGTCGCCGCTGCCCGGCAGCCTGGAGCGCGCGCGCATGCGCCGCCTGCGCGACCTGCTGCTGGCGGTGTTGGTGGGTGGTGGCATGGCCGTGCTGTCCTACGCCATGCTGACCCGGCCAACACCCAACGACATTTCCTCGTTCTACCTGAGCCGGGCGCTGCCACAGGGCGGCGGCACCAATGTGGTCAATGTGATGCTGGTGGACTTCCGTGGCTTCGACACCCTTGGTGAAATCACCGTGCTGGTGGCCGTGGCCGTGACGGTGTTTGCCCTGCTGCGGCGCTTCCGCCCACCGAAAGAGAGCATGCAACTGCCGGCACAGCAACGCCAGCTGGCACCGGACGTGGTTACCGACCTGATCAACCCGCGGCATGCCACCGACACTGCGCTGGGCTTCATGATGGTGCCCGCAGTGCTGGTGCGCCTGCTGCTGCCGATCGCCCTGCTGGTGTCGATGTACCTGTTCATGCGCGGCCACAACCAGCCAGGTGGCGGCTTTGTCGCCGGCCTGGTGATGTCGGTGGCGTTCATCCTGCAGTACATGGTGGCCGGCACCCAGTGGGTCGAGGCACAGATGAGCCTGCGGCCGCTGCGCTGGATGGGCACCGGGCTGCTGTGCGCGACCCTGACCGGGGTTGGCGCCATGCTGCTCGGTTACCCGTTCCTCACCACGCACACCGCCCACCTGCACCTGCCGCTGCTCGGCGACGTGCACGTGGCCAGCGCGCTGTTCTTCGATGTCGGCGTGTACACCGTGGTGGTCGGCTCGACGCTGCTGATCCTCACTGCCCTGGCGCACCAGTCGGTGCGTGCCTACCGCCCGGGCACCCCGTCGAAAACCAGCCAAGCAGGAGCCGTCTGATGGAAGAAGTGATTGCAGTCGCCATCGGCGTGCTGGCCGCCTCGGGGGTGTGGTTGATCCTGCGCCCGCGTACCTACCAGGTGATCATGGGCCTGTGCCTGTTGTCGTACGGGGTCAACCTGTTCATCTTCAGCATGGGCAGCCTGTTCATCGGCAAGGAGCCTATCATCAAGGACGGGGTTACCCAGGACCTGCTGCACTACACCGACCCCCTGCCGCAGGCGCTGGTGCTCACTGCCATCGTCATCAGTTTCGCCATGACCGCGCTGTTCCTGGTGGTGTTGCTGGCCTCGCGCGGCTTGACCGGCACCGACCATGTGGACGGTCGGGAGCGTGACGAATGAGCGGCATGAGCCAACTGATCGTCGCGCCTATCCTGCTGCCACTGGTCACCGCAGCCGTCATGTTGCTGCTGGGCGAGAAAAATCGGCAGCTCAAGGCCCGACTGAACCTGCTGTCGACCTTCGCCGGCCTGGGCATCGCAGTCAGCCTGCTGATGTGGGTACGCACCCAGGGCCAGGCAGAGTCGATTGGCGTCTATCTGCCGGGCAACTGGCCGGCCCCATTCGGTATCGTGCTGGTAGTGGACCACCTGTCGGCCCTGCTGCTGACCCTGACCGGCATCATCGGTTTCAGCGCCCTGCTGTTTGCCCGCGCCCGTTGGGACGGCGCCGGGGCCAGTTTCCATGCGCTGTTCCAG
>NZ_JABMCW010000054.1:0-23288 GCF_013179705.1 Pseudomonas sp. CM25
TTCCTCAGCAGATTTCTTAGACATATTTCGTAACAGCATAAGGCTATTCCATCGCGTCCGACCAGCACAGTTACGCCCAAGGGTTGCGCAACAGTACCACTGTGATCCTCGGTAAACTTCACTTGACCGGACTTGTATAGACATGTTCAGATCAAGCCAAGGTCATTCGCCTTGCGTCCAGCCGATGACCTCCTCGCTTATACAAAAACAATCAAGCGGAGCCACACCATGTCCAGCAAACCCGTGCTCGAACGGCGCTCGATCGACTACATCCCGGAAACTGAACGCCATGGACGCGTGTACAGTCAGTTCACCCTCTGGCTCGGAGCCAACCTGCAAATTACCGCTATCGTGACCGGTGCCCTGGCCGTGGTGCTGGGTGGCGACGTGTTCTGGTCGCTGATCGGCCTGCTGATCGGCCAACTGATCGGTGGTGCAGTCATGGCGCTGCACGCGGCGCAAGGCCCACGCCTTGGGCTGCCGCAGATGATCTCCAGCCGAGTGCAGTTCGGGGTTTATGGCGCCGCCATCCCGATGGTGCTGGTGTGCCTGATGTACATGGGCTTCACCGCTACTGGCACGGTGCTTTCCGGGCAGGCGATCGGCCAGCTGTTAAGTGTCAGCGATAGCACCGGCATCCTTATCTTCGCGGCAGTGATCGTGCTCGCCACCCTGGCCGGGTACCGGGTCATCCACTGGATCGGCCGGATCGCCAGCGTGCTGGGCATCATCGCGTTCGTCTACCTGTTCAGTCGCATCCTCATGCTGGCCGATATCGGGCAGTTGCTGGACAACCGCCATTTCACCTGGGCATCGTTCCTGCTGGCGGTTTCGCTGGCGGCATCCTGGCAGATAGCCTTCGGCCCCTATGTAGCGGACTACTCGCGCTACCTGCCCAGCAGCACTTCACCGGTCAAGACCTTCTTCGCCGCAGGCCTGGGCTCGGTGATCGGGGCCCAGGCATCGATGATCCTCGGTGTGTTCGCGGCGGCCATTGCCGGCGGCGAATTTTCCGGGCGCGAAGTGGCCTACATTGTCGGCCTGGGAGGTGTCGGCACCACTGCCGCGCTGCTGTATTTCTGCATAGCGTTCGGCAAGGTGACCATCTCGACCCTGAACTCCTACGGCAGCTTCATGTGCATCGCAACCATCATCAGCGGCTTGCGCGGCCACCTGACGATCACCCGCAGCCAACGCCTGG
The DNA here is from genome assembly GCF_013179705.1 of Pseudomonas sp. CM25. Taxonomy (NCBI): domain Bacteria; kingdom Pseudomonadati; phylum Pseudomonadota; class Gammaproteobacteria; order Pseudomonadales; family Pseudomonadaceae; genus Pseudomonas; species Pseudomonas sp. CM25. The sequence continues at coordinate 1,202 of NZ_JABMCW010000054.1, forward strand.
TGTTCGTACTGGCCATCGTCGGAGCGGCGACCCTGGTCGCGCTGCTTGGCCAGCATTCGTTTCTGACCGCGTTCAAGTCGTTCATCCTGTTCCTGCTGACTTTCTTCGTGCCCTGGAGCGCCGTCAACCTGGTGGACTACTACTTCATCACCAAGGAGCGCTACGACATCCCTGCCCTCGCCGACCCACAGGGTCGCTACGGTCGCTGGAACTGGCCAGGCATCATCGTGTACACCGTCGGCGTGCTGATCCAGATGCCGTTCATCGACACCAAGCTGTACACCGGGCCGATGGTCGCGCACCTGGGTGGAGTGGATGTGTCCTGGCTGATCGGACTGGTGGTGCCTAGCGTGCTGTACTACCTGGTCGCGCGGCGTCGTGCTGAGCTGGCACCTGCGGCGATGATTGTGCCTGGGGTGAATTGATCGGGGTGTGGAGGGCTGGGCGGTGAGTGGCCAGACTGCACTGCACATTGTCTGCCGGCAAGCCTTCCTCGCAAGGAATGCATCAGGCTGACAGGGGCTTGTCACAGCATTTGCAGCGCCTATGAGATCGAGCGCCGCGCTGGCGGCGCTCGATCTCATAGGCGCTGCATGTCTTAAGGCAAGCACCTGTAAGCCCTGATGCAACCTGCCAGACCCTAGCATCCCCCACAGCGACCACTGACCCTACGGCCATCACCTGACTCCGCGCCATTTCGCCGCCGCCTTCGCTCTGCATCGTAGCGTTCTCCTGCCGGTTCCCCCAAAGGCCCGTTTTCCTGTTGCTGTGAGCTCACACCCTCGCTCTGAGACTGAGAAAAAGCCAGCCGCATTCAAGTAAAGAAATGAGTTGATTTTTTACTGCAGCTACACTTTCATAACAGAAAAACAACAACAGATCACCGGAGCCGCCTGCATGCAAACCGCCTTCCCGCACCTGTTCGAGCCGCTGCAGATCCGCGGCAAACGCTTGAAGAACCGGATCATGTCAACCGGCCACGACACCTGCCTTCCCACCGACAACCTGGTCAACGACAAGCTGATCGCCTACCAGCGGGACCGCGCCGCCGGCGGCGTGGGCCTGATCGTGCTGCAGGTCGCCGGGGTGCACGAGAGTGCCCGCTACACCTCGCATGTGCTGATGGCTACCGACGATGCCTGCATCGATGGCTACCGCCAGCTTGCCCAGGCGTGCCATGCGCATGGCACGCTGGTGCTGTCGCAGCTGTTCCACCCGGGGCGGGAAATCATGGAGTCGGCGGATGGCCTGCTGGCAATCGCCTACTCCGCATCGGCCGTGCCCAATGAACGCTTCCGGGTGATGCCGCGTGCACTGGACCAGGCGATGATCGACGAAATCGTCCAGGGCTACGCCAGCGCTGCCCGCCGCCTGCACCAGGCCGGGCTGGACGGCGTCGAGGTGGTGGCCAGCCATGGCTACCTGCCCGCCCAGTTCCTCAACCCACGGGTGAACCTGCGCAGCGACGGCTACAACGGCGAACTGGAAAAACGCCTGAGGTTTCTGCGCGAAGTGCTGGCCGCAGTGCGCGCCGCCACCGACGAGCAGTTCATCATCGGCCTGCGCATCAGTGCCGATGAGCGCGACAGCCAAGGCCTGAGCGAAGATGAATCACTGGCCGCCGCCGTTGCCTTGCAGGGCCAGCTCGACTACCTGCACATCGTCGCCGGTACCTCGGCGTCCTTGGGCGGTGCGGTGCATATCGTTCCACCCATGGCCATCGAGGCGGCGTACCTGGCTCGCGAGGCGGGCACCTTCAAGCAGCAGCTGGACGTGCCACTGTTCGTTACCGGACGCATCAATCAGCCCCAGGAGGCCGAACAGATTCTCGCCCGCGGCCAGGCAGATGTGTGCGGCATGACCCGGGCGCTGATCTGCGACCCGCTGATGCCGAGCAAAACCGAGCACGGTAACGTTGAAAACGTGCGCGCCTGCATCGCCTGCAACCAGGCGTGCATCGGCCACTTCCACCGCGGCCTGGCGATTTCCTGCATCCAACGCCCCGAAACCGGCCGAGAGCTGCAGTACGGCCAAATGACCATCACCCCCTCGCCCAGGCGCATCATGGTCGCCGGCGGCGGGCCCGCCGGCATGAAGGCCGCAGCCGTGGCCGCCGCGCGCGGGCATCAGGTGACCCTGTACGAGGCCGGCCCGCAACTGGGCGGCCAGGTGCTGCTGGCCCAGTTGCTACCGCAGCGTAGCGAGTTTGGCGGCGCCAGCACCAACCTGCAGCGGGAAATGGCGTTGGCGGGGGTGGAGGTGGTGCGCAACACCCGGGTCGATCGCGCCCTGGTCGAGCGTGAGCGCCCTGACCTGGTGATCGCCGCGACCGGCGCCATCCCTTATTGGCCGGCGTTCGAACGCACCGGCGAGTTGCAGGTGGTAGACGCCTGGCAAGTGCTGCGCAACGAAGTGACGCTGGGGCGCTCGGTGCTGGTGATCGATTGGCGCTGCGACTGGATAGGCCCCGGCATCGCCGAGCGCCTGGTGCGCGATGGGCATCAGGTGCAACTGGCCGTCAACGGTACGCATTGCGGCGAGAACCTGCCGCTGTACGTACGTGACCAGCTCGCCGGCGAACTGCACCGCCTGGGGATCTCCATCACGCCTTATGCCCGGCTGTATGGTAGCGACGACAGCACGGTGTACCTGCAACACACCGCCAGCGGCGAACCGATGATCTTCGAAGGCATCGATACCCTGGTGCTATGCATGGGCCATCAGCCGGAGGACCGCCTGGCCACGGAACTGGCCGGCCTGGTGGAGGTGCGGCGCATTGGCGACTGCCTGGCGCCGCGCACCGCCGAGGAAGCGATTCACGATGGCCTGACGGTTGCCTGGGCGCTCTGAGGCTGTACATACTGGGGCTTTTACGATGGACCGACGTGCATGAGCCAACTCCCCCAGCCCCCCGCCAGCGAAGCCGGGGCCGTCGCCCCACAATTCCTGGGCACCCGCATCCGCGGCCTGCGCAAGCGCCGCGGCATGACACTGCAGGAGTTGGCCACGCAAAGTGAACTGACCGCAGGCTACATCAGCCAGCTGGAGCGCAACCTCTCGTACCCGTCGATCCCGGCACTGTTCAACATCGCCCGCAGCCTGGGCGTGACCATCCAGTGGTTCTTCGCCAGCGAAGCCACCACAGCCCCTGAGGATCAAGGCTACGTGGTGCGTCGCAACAGCCGCCTCAGCGTGCATTACGAAGATGGCATCGTCGACCAGTTGCTCACGCCCCAGCCCAACCGCCAGCTGGAAATCCTGCACTCACGCTTCCCCCCGGGCACCTATAGCCAGCAGAGCTACAGCCACGACGGCGAAGAGGCCGGCTATGTGCTCAGTGGGTGCTTCGAGCTGTGGGTGGGCGAGCGGCATTTCCAGCTAGCCGAAGGTGACAGTTTCAGCTTCTCGAGCCAGGAACCGCATCGCTACGGCAACCCCGGTGAGAAGGATGCGGTGGTGATCTGGGTGATCACACCGCCAACCTTCTGAAGCTCGCCGCCAAGCCCGCGCGGGGGCGGCCTGTCGAGAAGGCTCAGGCCGCAACAAACAGCTCATTGGCAATTTGCGCCTGGGCGGCATCGATCGCCTGGCTGCGCTGCTCCGGGCCATAGGCCAGGCCATGGGCACGGACGATTTCCAGGTCGGTCACACCGATAAAGCCCAGGAACACCTTGAGGAAGTCCTCATGCCCGGCGCCCGTCGGCTGGCCAGCGTGCAGGCCGCCAGCGGTCGATACCAGCACCACTTTCTTGTTGCCGCACAGCCCTTCCGGGCCGCTTTCGGTGTAGCGGAAAGTCTTGCCGGCGACGGCCACGCGGTCGATCCAGGCCTTGAGCTGGGTCGGCACGGTGAAGTTGTACATCGGCGCACCAATCACCACGGCGTCGGCAGCCAGGAACTCTTCCAGGGTTTCCGCGCTCAGCCTGGCTTCGAAAGCCTGCGCTGCATCACGCATATCTTCTGGCGTACCAGCAGCAACCAGCGTAGCAGCGGAAAAATGGGCGATGGCATCTGCGGCCAGGTCGCGATACACCACTTCAACGCTGGGGTCAGCGGCTTGCCAGGCTTCGACCACTTCGCGGCTCAGCTGGCGGGAGGCGGAATTGTCGCCCAGGATGCTCGAATCGATGTGCAACAGTTTCATGGGACTCTCCTGTATATGAAGACCGCAGTGCTGGGCGATCACGATGGGGAGAATCCTACCTGGGTGCCCAATAGCTGATAAGTCACTAAAAATGCGTTAGTTTGTCCCACAGATAGAACAGTGAGACATGCCCATGCAAGACCTCAACGACCTTTTCTATTTCGCCCGCGTGGTCGAAGCCGGCGGTTTCGCTGCTGCCGGTCGCCAGCTGGGCATCCCCAAGTCGCGCCTGTCGCGGCGTATCGCCGAGCTTGAGGAGCGCCTCGGCACCCGCCTGCTGCAACGCACTACGCGTCAGTTGAAGCTTACCGCGGTGGGTGAGCGTTACCTGCATCATTGCCAGGCCATGCTGCTGGAGGCCGAAGCCGCCGATGAAGCCGTGGCCAGCATGAGCAGCGAACCGCGCGGGCGGCTGCGGGTATCCTGCCCGGTGGCCCTGGCCCACGCCTTTCTGCCGGATGTCATCAGCCGCTTTCTCGAACAGTACCCGCTGGTGCAGCTGGACATGGTGCTGCTCAACCGCCGGGTCGATCTGATTTCCGAAGGCATCGACGTGGCCCTGCGGGTGCGCGACCTGGGCGATGAAGACCCGGCCCTGGTCACCCGCCGGCTGTGCCAGGCGCAGATGCAGCTAGTGGCCGCGCCCGGGTTTGCCGACCATATCCGTATACCGGATCAGTTGGCGTCGATGCCGGTGCTGGGGGCCGCCGAAGCAGACCGACTGGTACACTTTCGCCTGTTCGGGCCCCATGGCAAACAGCAGGAAATTGCCTTGGAACCAAGGCTGGCCATTGATGATTTCGTAGTACGTAATGCTGCTGTACGGGCTGGTCTGGGGTTCACCGCACTGCCCAGCATGTTTTGCGAAGAAGAACTGAAACGCGGCGAGCTGGTGCGCCTGCTGCCAGACTGGTCACTGCCCGGTGGCTACCTGCAGGCGGTGTACCCGCACCGGCGCGGGTTATTGCCGGCGGTACGCGTGTGGATCGATCACCTGGCGGCGTCATTCGAGGCCTGTGGAGAGCGCTATGTCTGAACAGAAGATCAGCGAAGCCGACGTGGCGGCGTTTTGCCTGGGGCTGCCGGGGGCGCGGGAAGACTACAAATGGGGTGGCATCCGGGTGTTCTCGGTGGCGGGCAACAAGATGTTTGCGGTGCTCGACCTGGCGGGTGCCGGGTTGTCGTTCAAGGTGGCGGACGAGCTGTTTCTTGGCTACTGCGACCGCCCGGGAGTACGGCCTGCGCCCTATCTGGCGCGGGCGCGGTGGATCAGCATGGCCCCGCCCTACCCCATGGGCCGCGAGGAATTGTGTGATCTTTTGCAGCGCTCGCACCAGCTGGTAGTGCGGCGACTGCCCAAGCAGTTGCAGGTGGGGTTGTTGATGTAGAGGGCCTATGCCGGCCTATTCGCGGGTAAATCCCCTCCTGCAAACTGCGGTGATCCCTTGGAGCGGGTTTACCCGCGAAAGCGCCGGCACAGCCCACATCAACCAAAAGGCAGATACCGCCCGCCGAGAAACAGCCAGTCTGCCCAGATCACCTGGTGCAGCCCCACGATTCCCCAGAACACCAGCTGGTACGACACCTTGCGTGTCTTGTGCCTGAACAGCTGCTGCGCCAACAGCGCCCCCGGCCAGCCGCCCAGCAGCTCACTGGCATGCAGCACCTTCTCGGGGGTGCGCCAAGCCTGCGAACGCGCCTGTTGCTTGTCCTGCCAATACAGCAACAGGCTGATCAGGCTCATTGCCGGGTACAGCGCCAACGGCCACCAGGCCTGGTCGCTCCAGGCCATTTGCGCCGCCCCCAGGCCCGGCAACAGGCACAGCACGCCAAACAGCAGCAGTTTCAGGCGCACATTGCGCACGCCATCCACCCGCTCCCCGCGCAGCGCCTCAGCCATGTGCCGTGGCCCAGTCAACCCAGCCAAACTGCCAGGTGGCCAGAATCAGCAGGCCAAACAAGATGCGATACCAGGCAAACGCCGCATAGCTGTGGTTGGCGATGAACTTGAGCAACGCACGCACCGCGATCATGGCAAAGATGAACGAGGTCACGAAGCCGATAGCAAACACCGGCAAATCGGCAGGCTGGAACAGATCACGGTACTTGTACCCCGAGTACACTGCGGCACCCACCATGGTCGGCATCGCCAGGAAAAACGAAAACTCTGTTGCCGCCTTGCGCGACAGGCCGAACAGCAGGCCGCCGATAATGGTCGAGCCGGAGCGCGAAGTGCCCGGGATCATCGCCAGGCACTGAACGAAGCCGATCTTCAGCGCATGGCTCCAGTTCATGTCGTCCACGTGATCGACCTCCACGCGGTGTTGACGGCGCTCGGCCCAGAGCATGATCACCCCGCCCACCACCAGCGCTGCCGCCACGGTAATCGGGTTGAACAGGTATTCGTGAATCAGGTCGGCGAACAACACACCCAGTACCACCGCCGGCATGAATGCCAGCAACAGGTTACCGGTAAACCGACGCGCCGTGGGCTGGCTGGTCAGGCCGAAGACCACATCGAGAATCTTGCCGCGAAACTCCCACACCACCGCCAGGATTGCCGCCAGCTGAATGATGATGTTGAAAGCCATGGCCCGTTCGCCGCCAAAACCGATCAGGTCGGCGACGATGATCTGGTGACCGGTACTGGAAATGGGCAGAAACTCCGTCAGCCCCTCCACCACGCCCAAGATGATTGCCTGGAAGGCAGTCCAAAAATCCATCATTCCCCCGATGGAGCGCTGCTCGCTGCAGGCCCCTTGTTCTTGATTTACTTGTGATTGCCGCACGCGGCCTGGCTGTTTTACAGCGACTGTTGGGCGCAACGCCAGTGGAAAAGTTCACGCCTGTTAAAGGTTTCATCTAGCCCGGCCGAAATGCTAGCAGAGCACCTTTGCAATGGCTTTACCCGGCCCGCCGCAGATGGCTACAAAGATAGCACTTAGCCATTAGTCGGGTGTGGTTCGCCAGCAAAGCATGCTTGGATGCGTCTGAATAAAAAGAACAACGCAGGAGCGCCCGAATGAACACTCTGAGGTCGATGTCGATCAGCCGCCGCTTGTGGCTGATCCTTTTGTTGGCGGTGGCCATGCTGGTGCTGCTGGGCCTGCTGATGCTGCGCCAGATCCACGGTGACCTGTACCAGGCCAAGGCCGAAAAGACCCGCCATGTGGTGCAGACCGCAGCCGGTGTACTGGCCTATTACCAAGGCCTGGAGGCCGCCGGCACACTCAGCCGCGACGCAGCCCAGCAACAGGCATTGCAGGTGGTGCGCGCGCTGCGCTACGACCACGACGACTACTTCTGGATCAATGACCTGGGGCCAAAGATGATCATGCATCCGGCCAACCCCAAGCTCGACGGCCAGGACCTGTCGGCCATCCGCGACCCGGACGGCTTCGCCGTATTCAATGAAATGGTCGCCCTGGCCCGCCAGCAGGACGCCGGCCCGGTCAACTATCGCTGGCCCAAGCCTGGCGCCACCGAGCCGGTGGCCAAGACCTCCTATATACAGCTGTTCAAACCGTGGGGCTGGATTATCGGCTCGGGCGTGTACATCGATGACGTGCAGGCCGAATTCGCCCGCCAGCTGCGCGATGCGTCGCTGGCAGGGCTCGGCATCGCGCTGCTGATGGCGCTACTGGTCATGGTGATTGCCCGCAGCATTGCCCGCCCCCTGCAGGAAGCCGTGCAGGCCATGGGCAACATCGCCAGCGGTGAAAGCGACCTGACCCGGCGCCTGGACACCCACGGCCGCGACGAAATCACCCACCTGGGCGAGCACTTCAACCGTTTCAACGGCAAGCTGCAAGGCGTGGTCGGCCAGCTGCAGGGGGCGGCTCATGCGCTGGCGCAGTCTGCCGGGCATGTCGGCGACAACGCCAGTGCCGCGCAACAGCACAGTGCCCAGCAATCGCTGCAGATGGACCAGGTTGCCACGGCGGTGAATGAAGTGACCTATGCCGTGCAGGACGTGGCCAAGACCGCCGAGCAGGCCGCCGGGGAAATGCGCACCGCGCAGCAGCAGGTTACGCATGGCCAGCAGGCCATCCACGGCAGCCTGGCGCAGATCGACCGGCTGTCGCTGACCATCGACCAGGCGGTGCAGGTGATCCGCGACCTGGCCGGGCACAGCACGCGCATCGGCGGTGTGCTCGATGTCATCCGCTCCATCGCCGAACAGACCAACCTGCTGGCGCTGAACGCGGCCATCGAGGCGGCACGGGCCGGGGAGCAAGGCCGCGGTTTTGCCGTGGTGGCCGACGAGGTGCGCCTGCTGGCCCAGCGCACGGCGCAGTCGACGGCCGAGATCCACACCATGATCGAGCACCTGCAGAGCCAGTCGGATGCTGCCGTGCGGGCTATCGATGCCAGCAGCGAGGCTTCGCGCCAGACGGTTGGGCAGGCGCGCGCGGCCGGTGCCAGCCTGGATGCCATCAACCAGGTGCTGAACAACCTCACCGCCCTGAATGCCTCCATCGCCAGCGCCACCTTGCAGCAGTCGCATGTGGTCGAGGAAATCAACCGCAATGTGCTGGATACCGCAGGGTTGTCGCAGCAGACCGCCGATGCGGCGCGTCAGTCGAGCGATGCCGGGCTGGCTTTGGGGCAATTGAGCGAAGCGCTGGAACAGTTGTTGCGCCAATTCCGTGTCTAGCCGGCGATCATAGCTCGACTCTTGCAGGAGCAGCCTTGTGCTGCTCCTACAAGTGCCTACACCTTCCTCTGCCGACAAGCTACAATCGCGCCCCTCCCCGCCCCCAAGGATCGCCGATGTCCGGCCTTGAACTCATCGCCGCCGTCCTCGGCGTCACCGCTGTCTGGCTCACGGTCAAGCAGAACGCCTGGTGCTGGCCGATCGGCCTGGTCATGGTGCTGATCTACGGCTGGCTGTTCTACGAGGTCAAGCTGTATTCAGGCATGCTGCTGCAAGTGGCCTATGCCGTTCTGCAGGTGTATGGCTGGTGGCAATGGAAGCGCCCCGGCCGCGCGCACGACGCCCGCCAGGTCTCGCGCCTGCCACGTCCAGCACTGCTCACCGGGCTGGCCGCCGGGGTCGCGCTTAGCGCCGCGCTGGGCGCCGCCATGGCCAGCTGGACCGATGCCGCCCTGCCCTGGCTCGACGCCACCCTCACCGGCTTCAGCCTGGTCGCGCAACTGTGGATGGCGCAAAAGCGCCTGCAGTGCTGGCCGTTGTGGGTGGTGGTGGACATCGTCTATGTGGGCCAGTACGTGCACCAACAGCTGTATTTCACCGCGGGTTTCTTCGCAGTGCTGACCCTGATCGCCGTACGCGGCTGGCACGAATGGCGCCGTGACCCGGCGTTGGTGCAGCCATGATCACTCGGCAGGCCATGAAAGTACTGGTGCTGTGCGGCCCAGAATCCAGCGGCAAAAGCTGGCTCAGCGGGGTGATCCAGGCGCATTTTGGCGGCGTGGTGGTAGCCGAGTACGTGCGCCACTTCATCGACCAGGAATGCCGCGACACCTGCTACGCCGATATCCCCACCATCGCCCGCGGCCAACTGGCCGGGGAGGACCACGCCCGTGAGCAGGCGCCACCGTTGCTGATTCTGGACACCCACCTACTCAGCAACATGCTCTGGAGCCAGGCACTGTTCGGTGACTGCCCGGCGTGGCTGGAACAGGCCCTGCTGGCACGGCGCTACGACCTGCACCTGTTGCTGAGCCCCCAGGGCGTCGACTGGGTGCGCGACGGCCAGCGTAGTCAGCCCGAGCTCAGCGACCGCCAGCGCTTCTTTGACGACAGTCTCGCGTGGCTGCAACGGCACAACCAAGTGCACCAGATAATCGAAGGCAATTGGCCACAGCGCCAGTTGCTGGCGCTACAAACGGTTGCTACGCTCATTGATAGCGATACGCCAGCGTGCCCAACCGAGTGTTAAGCCACTGACACACCGTTGTGGGGTAAACCCCCCGAAAACGCGGGCCCTGCCCCCGCTTCGGGGACAGTGTCAAGCCAATGAAACACCCCTGCAAAATCCCTTCCAATCGAGGCCACGGCTGCCTCAGCCAGCAACCTGCGCGGACATCTGTTTCAGCGCTGAGACACAATGCGCCGCAATTTGTCAGCCTCTCGCCTTAACCTGTTGATCTGAAAACCATTCTCAAAAGCGGCACAGCTTCTGCTCTGTTCCCCGCACCGCTGAACAGGGACAGCGCTCAGAGAAGGAATTGCCGTCGTGAGGAAAACTGACAAACGCCGTAATCATCTGTTGCTAGTGGCCTGCGTGCTCAGCTCACTAAGCCTCACGACCCAGGCCGACAACGGCATCATCGTGATCACCCGCGACGTGCAGACCCGCAATGCGGTGACACCGCCGCTACGACCTGATCCGAGTCCGACCACAGTCAACGCCAACCCCGCCCCGCATGTGCTACGGCAGACCAATGAGCTGAGCGACGGCGACTTCGCCAACATCAGCAGTGGTGCAGGCATCAATTCCCTGATCACTCAGCAGACCGACAGCCTCGGCGCCAACCTCACCCACCAGACCCAACTGCCCAATCTGGCCGCCGGCCGCGGCTCGGGGTCGGGCAACGGCATTTCCAACATGGTCAATGCGAATGTCCAGAAAGGCCTCGCACCGCTGCAGATCCTGACCGGGGGCAAGTGAGATGACGCGCACGCTTTGGTTACTGGCTGCGTTTTGCAGCGTATCGGCCTTCGCCGAGTCACAGGTTCCAGTCATTAACAACGCCGACATCGACAGTTCCGGCAGCCATTACCAAGGCAACATGACTGTCAATCAGGCTGCGGGCGACATGCAGCAGCAAGCCAATGCCCGGGCCTTCGCCCTGGGCCACGAAGCCAGCGCCACCACCCAGATTCGCCAGCGCCTCAATGCGCCGGCAGACCCGGCCATGGATGCCCGGGCCACCATCCAGGGCAACGCCTTCAGCAATGGTAGCGGCGCACTCGGCGTCAACCAGAGCGCTGGCGCCGGGACCCAGCAGGCCAATGCCCTGCGCATAAGCATCAGCGCTCAACCGCAAAGCATCGACGACAGCGTCCTCATGCAACAGAACGTGGCGCTGCTCAACAACTCCGATCCAGCTGACACCGCAATCGGCCATCGCCAAGTCACTACCAGTGACCAGGCGTTCACCGGTGGCCGCGGGGTGGTCCAGCTGAATCAGAGTGCCGGGGTGGGAAACCGCATGGCCAACACCTTGAGCATCCGGGTCGCGGATTGACCCTTTCAGTCAAGAAAGACACTTAACCCAACTAGAGTACGGAGAATCACCATGAAACCCTCGATGGCAATCAAGCCTCTGGTGTTCGCAATTGCTGCGGTCATGGCTGTTGCTGTACAAGCTGATCAGAACGACCGCCGCGGCGGCCACCACAATGGCAACAACAACCCGACCCGGATCCCGATCTCGGCCACCGCCAACGCACTGGATACCCAGCGCAGCGTTGGCAACACCATCACCAACCAGGGCACTGTCAACGAAGCCGAGATGAGCAGCTCGGCGACCGGCGCCAGCGGCAACGTGGGTGTCAACGTGGCGGCCGGTAACGGCAACCAGCAGGGTAACGCCTCGGCAATCGCCAACGCTGCAGCAGACTCCACGCTGGACAACAGCTTCGTGTTCGGCGAAGCCGAAGCCAATGCCGAAGTAAGCCAGGTCAGCAACCGCAACCGTGTCGACAACTGGTCCACCCAGTCTTCGGCCATCATGAGCGGGTCTGGCGAAGGCAGCTCGGGTAACGTGGGCATCAACATCGCCGGCGGCGACCTGAACCAGCAGAAAAACAGCATGGCAATTGCCAACACCAATGCTGGCCTGGGTAACGCCACTGCCTCCGCCACAGCCGATCAGAACGGCCCAGGCCTGGAGGTCAACAACGCCGCCGACCGCACCTACCGTGTGGACACGCTGACTTTCACCACTACCAAAACCGGGTCCAGCTCGCGTGAAGGTACTTTCAACTCGAGCGACGATCGTAGCGCGTCCTCGAGCTTCAGCGTAGCCGGCGCACAAAGCGCCAGCTCCAGCGGCTCCAACGGCTGGACTTCCAGTGGCTCCAGCAGCTCGAACGCCAGCGGCTCCAACAGCTCCAGCGCCAGCGGCTCGAACAGCTCCAGTGCCAGTGGCAGCAACAGCTCCAACGCCAGCGGTTCCAATAGCTGGAATGCCAGTGGCTCTGTCGGTGGCACCGCCAGCTCCTCCAGCAGCTCCAGCCTGAATGCCACCCTGGCCGCGGCAGCCGATGCAACCCGTACCATCAGCACCGATGATGGCCGTCGCGAACGCACCCGCACCGATAGCTTCGATGGCTCGCTGAACGCATCGCTGAACGTGGATGTGGATCGCTCGCGTGACAGTTCGTACGACGCCTCGTTCGAGAAAGCGTTTGACTCGTCGTTCGACAGGTCGCGTGACTCGTCGTACGACAAGACTCGCGATTCGTCCTACGACAAGACTCGCGACTCTGCCTACGAGAAGTCTCGTGACTCTTCCTACGAGAAGGCGCATGACTCTTCCTATGCCAATGCTTCGGAATCGGCGTATGAAAAGTCTGGCGAGAAATCCTCGCAATCCTCGAACGACGTTGCCAAGAGCTACAGCGAAAGCAGCGCTTACGACTTGAGCAATACCGTGTCCTTCCAAGTGCTGACCCCGACCGGCTGGGCCAACCCTGTTACCAACACTGCAACCCTTAGCGGTTCGGTGAATGGCGGCAGCGGCAACCTGGGCGTGAACGTGGCAGCCGGTGTGGGCAACCAGCAAAGCAACTCGCTGGCCATCTCCAACACCTCGTTCTAAACGTTGCGCTCGAGGCCCCCTTCGGGGGGCCTTTCTTCAACTGAACCGAAAGGCATCCGATCATGCGCATTATCGCCTTGGCGTTTTTGCTGTGCCTGGCCAGCGTGAGCGAAGCTGCACAAATGCCGCTGTCCGTATTACCGGGCGGCGCCGTAGTGTTCAAACCCCTGCAAAGCGTGCGCGAGCGCAAGTTCGCCGACCTGGTGCAACAGAAGACCGACTTCAGCTGCGGCGCCGCCGCGCTGGCAACCATCCTGCGCCAGGCCTACTGGCTGGACGTGGACGAACAACACATCATCGAGGGCATGCTGGCCCACGCCGACCAGGACCTGGTGCGTACCCAGGGCTTCTCGATGCTCGACATGAAACGTTATGTGGAAAGCCTGGGGATGCGCGCCCGCGGCTATCGGGTAGCAGCTGACACACTGCACAGCGTACGTATTCCGGTCGTGGTGCTGATGGATATTCGTGGCTACAAGCACTTCGTGGTGATGCAGAAAGTCGACAACGGCTGGGTGTACATCGGTGACCCGGTATTGGGCCACAAACGCTACAAGGTCGAAGACTTCCTCAAAGGCTGGAACGGCATCATCTTCGCCGTCATCGGCCAAGGTTACGACAAGGGTAACGTGTTGCTCGACCCGCCGTTGCCCCTGACCGCCAAAGGCCGTGTAAACGGCTTCACCCCGGTGAAAGACGCGGACCTGCTGGATTTCGGTTTCATCAAAAGCGACTTCTTCTAACGACTCTTCTAATGACAAGGCGCATGAGGCGCCGGGGAGCATTCCATGAAGACCCGACTCTGGCTGGTCATCGCTTGCGTGGCAGCCAGCCTTCCGACCCACGCAGAGACGTTCAAACCCATCGAACTGAAGGACCACGAGCTGGCGAATCTGCGCGGCCGCTACGTCATGCCGGGGCGGATCGTGAGTTTCGGTATCGTCATGAGCAGTACCTGGCAGAACGCCAAAGGCGACGTCATCGGTGCCACAAGCGCCCTGCAGGTGCAGCAATCGACTATCAAACCGCAATTCTACGTGTCGATGATCGATGAAAAGGGGAGCGGCTCGGCGCGATCGGGCGGCGCTGCAACAACCGCTGGAACAGGCATCGTTACTGGCGGTGCCGGGCTCGGCACCACCGAAGGCGTAACCCAGGTCGTGCGGGCCGCGGGCGACAACAACAGTGCCTACAACAACGTGGATATCAACGTCACCAAGGCCAACGAGGCACCTGTCGTCCAACCACAGGGCCAGGCACTGGCAGCCGGCCAGACGCTGACCGGCGAAAACGGCGCCGGGGCGCTCAGTGTGTCCTCCACCGGGGTGGGTGTACAGATGAACATCAACGCCAGCAACAACCAGGGCAGCAGCGTGCAGCGCCTGGCGCAAGGTGGCCTGATGCAGAACGCCACGCTGCTCGGCAACGGCAACCACATCAACAACGTCACCTCGCTGAATGTCGTGATGCGCGAGAACGTACCGACGGCTGCTTCGCTGAATGGCAGCCTTGACCAGCTTAAAGGCCTTCGCACACTCGGATACTGATCTACGCTCAGTCTCAACAAAAAGTAGTCGGAAGGGACGGCAACTCCATGCACCGATCTTTATCGTTCAGAGTTCTTGTGTGTTTGACTACCCTGGCACCCACTTCGCTCTACGCAGCAGCAGACCCTCAAGTCGAGGCCCTGAAACAGGAACTGAGCGAACTCAAGCGCCAGTATGCGGCGCAGCAGCAAGCCTTGATGGTGCTTGAGCAACGTGTCCGGCAAGTGGAAGAAACGCCGGCCACCCCCCAACCCAAACGCCTGGTCAAATCACCTGCCGAAGGCGTCAAAGGCGCACAGACCGTCGCCTCTGGCGCACCCGGCACGACCGGCAGTTCCTATGGCCAGGCACTCACTGCGGACTCCGAGCCCGCGCCAAGCGTGTCCAACCTGTATGACGAAGCCAGCGGCTTCTTTGGTGGCGGCAAGTTCAGCGTCGAGACCGGCGTTACCTATACCCACTACGATACCCGCGCACTGACGCTTAACGGCTTCCTCGCTCTGGATTCCATTTTCCTGGGCAACATCAACCTGGACAGGATCAAGGCCGACAACTGGACCCTGGATCTGACTGCTCGTTACAACCTCGCGCAGCGGTGGCAATTCGACATCAACGTACCCGTGGTCTATCGCGAGTCGACCTACTCCTCGGGCGGCGCAGGGGGTGCCGGGCCGACCACCTCCGATGCGACCGTGACTCGCGACCCGGAAATCGGCGACATCAACGTGGGTGTGGCTTACAAGTTCTTCGACGAAAACGAGACTTGGCCTGACGCCGTAGCGACGTTGCGAGTCAAGGCCCCGACCGGCAAGGACCCGTATGGCATCAAGCTGCGCGAGGTTGCCGGCAACGACAACCTGTCGGTACCGGAAAGCCTGCCGACGGGCAACGGCGTATGGTCGATCACGCCAGGCATCTCGCTGGTCAAGACCTTCGACCCGGCCGTGCTGTTCGGCAGCCTGTCCTACACCTATAACATGGAAGATTCGTTCAGCGACATCAGCCCGCAGGTCAACAGCAAGGTGCCGGGCGACGTCAAGCTTGGGGATTCCTGGCAGATTGGTGGTGGCATCGCCTTTGCCTTGAACGAGAAGATGAGCATGTCGTTCTCGGTGTCCGACCAGTTTGCCCGCAAAAGCAAGATCAAGCCCGATGGGGGCGACTGGCAGTCGATCTCCAACAGCGACTACAACGCAGCCAACTTCAACATCGGCCTGACCTTCGCCGCCACCGATAACCTGACCATCGTGCCCAACTTGTCCATTGGTCTGACCGACGACGCGCCAGACTTTTCCTTCAGCCTGAAATTCCCCTACTACTTCTGACAGTTGCCCCCAGCCGGGCCTGCGCGAGCGGGCCCGGCTTTTGTTTACAGGGCTTGTAGCCGCCCGCTTTCCCTCCCCCGGCCTGTTATCATCAAGCACATCCGCATGACGATTTAATGGCAAAAGGGAAGTTTTTGTGAAAAGCCTGTCAGACCACCCACGTACCCGGTTTACTGCCTTGGCGGTGCTGGTGCTGGTGATCCCACTGGGTATGCGCGCCATCCTGGGCTGGTCCAGCCCGCTCGGCTACCTGTCCGACCTTGCCCTGGGCAGCCTGCTGCTCTTGCTGCTGCACCGCCGGCCGTGGTGGCTGGCCCTACCCGTACTGCTGGCCTGGGCAGCCCTGTGGATGGCTTCGGCCGAACTCGTCAGTGCCGTGGGCCGGTTGCCCACCAGCGCCGACCTGGCCTACCTGGTCGACCCGCAGTTCATGGAGAACTCGACCGGTGGCGGCCTGGCGCATGCCTGGCTGCCCTGGGTGCTGGGTGGCGGCTTGCTGGCCTGGCTTGCCACTGCCTGGCGCAGCCGCGCACACCGCGGCCGCGCCTTGCCGCGCAGGGCCTGGGCCATCCCGCTGGTGCTGTTCGGCGCCCATTGGGGCAGCCAGCAGCTGCAACCTTCCGATGCTGACCAGTGGCGCCAGTACAACCTCAGCCACCAGCTGATGTCGGCCGGGGTCGGCAACCTGCAGCGCCAGGTCGAAGGCTGGATGGGCCATACGCAAACCTTCACGCCGCTGGCCAGCAGCGGCCTGACCCAGTCCGACCTGCATGGCCAACGGCTGCTGGCCGGGCCTGGCAGCGCCCGCAACCTGCTGTTGATCACCGTCGAAGGCATCCCCGGGGCCTACGTACGGCCCAACCGCCAGGCCCTGCACAGTCGCTTCGATGAAAACCTGATGCCCAGGCTCAGCCAATGGGCTGAGCGCGGCATGAGCACCCCGGACTACGTGCTGCACACGCACCAGACCATTCGCGGCCTGTACGCGATGCTATGTGGGGACTACGACAAGCTCGCCAACGGCACCCCCAAGGGCGTCGAGCTGCTGACCCAGCACCAGCGCAACCAGGCCTGCCTGCCGGCGCAATTGCGCCAGGCCGGCTTTACCACCCACTACCTGCAGGGCGCCGGCCTGCGCTTCATGGCCAAGGACCGCATCATGCCGCACATCGGCTTCGACTCGGTGCATGGCCTGGAATGGTTCCGCAACAAGAACTACCTGGACTTCCCGTGGGGCAAGGATGACCGGTCCTTCTTCGAAGGGGCCCTGGGTTATGTCGACAAACTGCAAAAGCAGGACAAGCCGTGGATGCTGACCCTGCTCACCGTGGGTACCCACCAGCCTTACTCGGCACCGGCCGAATACCTGCAGCGCTACGACACGCCGAAACAGGCAGCGGTGGCTTACCTGGACGACGCGATCGGCGCATTTCTCGACAACCTCGAACGCAAGGGCGTGCTCAAGGACACGCTGGTAGTGGTGACCTCCGACGAATCCCACGGCATCGACGGCGTGCGCCTGGCTTCGGCCTGGGGCTTCAACCTCACCCTGGCGCCGGAACAGGCCCGGTTGCCGCCTATCAAGCGCGGCACCTACGGCCATGTCGACCTGGCCACCTCGCTGCTGGACTACTTCGCCCTGCCGATTCCAATAGCGCTGGGTGGGCGCTCGTTGTACCGCGACTACGATACCGGTCGCGAGATGATCTCCTACACCAACGGCATGCTGCGTTACCACAACGGCCAGGGCGTGTTCACCGAATGCGACTTCCAGCAGCGCTGCCGGCGTTACGCCAGCAAAGGTTTCATCGCCGATCAGGCACGCTACCTCGGCCCTGGCGACAGCCTGCTCGGCCAGCAGATCGGCGCCCTGGCCGGGGTGCTCGACCAGTCCCTGCTGCAAACCCCGCTCAACTTGCGCTACCAGTTCGGCGGCCCTTCGCCGATCAAGTTGCGCAAGCGCATTAACGATGACTGGGCCGACAACCTGATTGGCGCCCAGTACCTGGAGATGCCCGGCGGCTCGCATACCCGCGTGCGGGTCAAGGTGCGCTCGCTGGACCCTACGCGCACCGCCTACATACAACTCAAGGCCAAGCAGCTGGAGCAGGATGTGCCACTGGGCTTGCCTGCCGAGGTGAGGGTCACCGCCGAACAGCCGCTGGAAATGGAGTTCGGTTTCGACAACCCGACAGGGCGCAAGGCGTTTTCCTTCCATTTGCTGGGTTATGGCGGCGGCAAGGTGGAAGTCAGTGACTTCAGCGTGATCACCGCACTGCCGGGCGAGGATGAAGCGGCAGATGAACTGACCGAGGATCAGATCGCTCACTCGGGCTGATCGTTACCGCCCATCGCCCGGCCACCGGTGCCCGTCGATTCGGCTTGGTCATGCTCGACTAGTGTGTGAATCCCCCAAGCGTGGAGACAGCACCATGAGCACAAGCGAAAACAGGCACCCGGTGGTTGACCGCAGCCAATGGCTGGCGGCCCGCCGGCAGCTGTGGCTGCACGAAAAAGCCTTCACCCACCACCGCGACGCACTGGCCGCCGCCCGTCGCGCCCTGCCTTGGGTCAAGGTCGCACACGACTATCGCTTCCACGGGCCAGACGGCGAACTTGGCCTGGCGGACCTGTTTGCAGGCCGCAGCCAGTTGCTGCTGTACCATTTCATGTTCGTGGAAGGCTGGAGCGAGGGCTGCCCCGGTTGCTCGTTCCTGGCCGACCACTTCGACGGTGCCAACCTGCACCTGGCCCACCACGACGTGTCGCTGGTGGCCGTGTCGCGGGCGCCGTATAGCGAGTTCCAGGCATTCCGCCAGCGAATGGGCTGGCGATTCCGCTGGTATTCGTCCAATGGCAGCGGCTTCAACGAGGACTTTGGTGTCAGTGTCGGCAGCGAAGGTGAAAGGCAGTACAACTATGAAGCGTATGACGGCAACGAAAGCGAGTTGCCCGGCTTGAGTGCCTTCTACCGCGAGGCGGACGGTAGCGTGTACCACACCTATTCAACCTACGCCCGGGGGCTGGATATCCTGGTCAATACCTACAACTTCCTCGACATCGCGCCGCTGGGTCGCAACGAAGCCGGGACCATGGATTGGGTTCGCCATCATGACCGCTACGAAGGGCAGCCCGACAAGCCCCACTGCTGCCACAACTGATATCAAACCCATACGCGGAGCGGCTGCAGGAGGGTTCCCGGCCCATTGGGCTGCGCTGTCGTACAAGGAACTGATGCTGGGCGCTCCGCGTACCCTGTGGGAGCGGGCACGCCCGCTCCCACAGGGTCCCTGCCAAATCAGTAAGTCATGTGCAGGCCCGGTATGCCATTATGCGCGCACACCCAGCATCCCGCGCTCGACGATGAAATCGATCACCGCCTGCAACCCCTCGCCCTTCTTCAGGTTGCTGAAGGTCCACGGCCGCTGCGGGCGCATGCGCCGGGTATCGCTCGCCATTACCTCAAGCGAAGCGCCGACATAAGGCGCCAGGTCGGTCTTGTTGATCACCAGGAAATCCGACTTGGTGATGCCCGGGCCGCCCTTGCGCGGGATCTTCTCGCCCTCGGCCACGTCGATCACGTAGATGGTCAGGTCGGCCAGCTCCGGGCTGAATGTGGCGCTGAGGTTGTCACCGCCGCTTTCAACGAAAATCACCTCCAGGTTGCCAAACTTGCGCGCCAGCGCTTCGACCGCCGCCAGGTTCATCGAGGCGTCTTCACGGATGGCCGTGTGCGGGCAGCCGCCGGTTTCTACGCCGACGATGCGCTCCGGCTCCAGGGCACCGGCTTCGGTGAGAATGCGCTGATCTTCCTTGGTGTAGATATCGTTGGTCACCACAGCGATCTGGTAACGGTCGCGCATGGCTTTGCACAGCGCTTCCAGCAATGCGGTCTTGCCAGAGCCGACCGGGCCGCCGACACCGACGCGCAGGGGTTGTTGATAGCTTTGCATGCAGGCAGTCCTCAAGAACGGAACAAACGGGTGTATTGGGTTTCATGACGCGATGAAGCAATGGCCAGCAATGGCAGGCCGCCACCGAGTTGGTCGTCGCCCAGGGTCAGTGCCTGGTCGAGCGCGGCGGGCAAATCTGCGCCCAGGTCGCGCAGCAGTGTCTGCGCCGCCTGCTGGCCGAACGGCACCAGCTTGACCCCGGCCATGACCGCGCCCTCCAGCCAGGCAAAGCCGTGGCCCAAGGCCAGCTGGCGCAGCGGGATGGCCCAGTGCGCCGCCAGCCACGCCATGCCGCCCAATTGGGTCAGCTCCAGGCTCGCGCGCCAGGCCGGCACTTGGCCGAGTTGCCAACCGTCAAGCAACCGCGCCAGCGCCGCGCCACGCTGTTGTTCTTCCAGGCGCAGCTCGGCGGTTTCGCGGTTGGCCAGCAGAAAGCGGCTCCAATGGCCGAAGGCCTCGGGGTCAGCGGCCTGGCAGGCGTGGTACAGGCGCGCCATCACCGGCCAGTCAAGGTGGGCCAGGGTGTCGTGAAGCTGCTCGCGCTGCCAGGCAGCGAAACCGCTTACGTCCCGCACCCAGCCCGCCTCTACCGCCCATTCCAGGCCTTGCGAGTAGGTGAAGCCACCCACCGGCAAACCGGGGCTGGCCAGCTGCAGCAGGCGCAGTAACGCCAGGTCGCTGCTCATCAACCGGCCAGCACCAGTGCCGCGCCGGCCAGCAGGCCACCGCCGAACGCTTTCTGCAGGCCGCTGTGCCGGCGCAGCAGGCAACCGACAGCGAAGCCAGCCGCCAGCAACAGGCCACTGACCATC
This sequence comes from Pseudomonas sp. CM25, assembly GCF_013179705.1. Classification (NCBI taxonomy): domain Bacteria; kingdom Pseudomonadati; phylum Pseudomonadota; class Gammaproteobacteria; order Pseudomonadales; family Pseudomonadaceae; genus Pseudomonas; species Pseudomonas sp. CM25. Next base: position 21,779 of record NZ_JABMCW010000054.1, read on the forward strand.
ACGAAACCGGCGCTGAACTGCCAGAACGCGCTCGGTGTTGCCTCCACGCCATGAGCCCAGCCATGGAACAGGGCGAATACCGGCATGGCCATGGCCATCAGTACTTGACGGCTTGGTAGCAGTACAGCCCCGGCAGCCACCAGCAGCGACACGGCGATCATGCTCTCCATGCCCAGCACGTCGCCGAACAGGTGGCCACACACCGCGCCCCCGAACATCGCCGCCAGGGTGGCCAGCGGCAGCGTCAGGCTGCGCCGGGTCAGCGCGGCGAGCACGCCGGTGCCCAGCAACATCAACAGGTGGTCAAGGCCGGTCAAGGGGTGCAGCAGGCCGTCTTGCAGGGGGTTGCCATCGTGCCCGGGGTGGGCAAAGGCTGGCAGTGCCAACATCAGCAGAAACAGGGCGAAAGTCTTTTTCATCGGTTGCTCCAGGGCAGATCAGGAATGGGCAGGCAGGCGCACGAACGGGTGATCGTGGCCGTGGCCATGGCTGTGGCCATGTGGCGCACTCTGGTAGGCGCCGGCTTCAGGCTCGAACGGGGCCTGTTCGGCTTGCACCGTCAGACCAAGCCCGCGCAGCATGTCGTCCAGTACATGATCGTGCTGGAAGCGCAACAGGCCAGGCTCGATCTGCAGCGGGACATGGCGGTTGCCCAGGTGGTAGGCCGCACGGGCCAGCAGATGCGGGTCGGCGCAGCGCACGGTGGACACCGCCTCGGGCGCGGCCAGCACGCGGATCAGCTGGGTGCCATCAGCATCCGCCAACAGCTCACCGCCGCGCAGCAGGTGGCCGCGCTCCAGCATCAGCCCGGCTTCGCGGCCATCATCAAGGGTTACCCGCAGGCGGCTCTTGATGCGGCTGTCGACATCGAGGGTAACGGTGCCGGTCTCGTTTAGCTGTCCGGGCTCGGTAATACGGCGGGTCAGGACAATCATCGGTGCTCCTTCAAAACGGGCTTCAGAACAGGTTTCAGAACAAGAAGTAGCGCTGCGCCAGCGGCAGTTCCGTGGCAGGCTCGCAGACCAGCAGTTGGCCATCGGCACGCACCTGGTAGGTCTGCGCATCGACCTCGATCAGCGGCTGCAAGGTGTTGTGGAGCATGTCCGGCTTGCGCACCCGACGGCAGCCGTTGACCACGCCGATCAGACTGCGCAGGTTCAGTTCCTCGGCCAGGCCGCGGTCCATCGCTGCCTGCGGCAGGAACGTCATGCGGGTGGCATGCCGCGCTGCGCCAAGGGCGCCGAACATCGGCCGGTAGTGCACCGGTTGCGGCGTCGGGATAGAGCCATTGATGTCGCCCATGGGCGCGGTGACGATCATGCCGCCCTTGATCACCAGGGCCGGCTTGACCGCAAAGAACGCCGGCGACCACAGCACCAGGTCGGCCAGCTTGCCAGCCTCCAGCGACCCTACCTCGTGCGCGATGCCATGGGTCAGCGCCGGGTTGATGGTGTACTTGGCGATGTAGCGTTTGACCCGGAAGTTGTCGCTGTAGTCGGTATCCGGTGCC